>NZ_JAUEIQ010000020.1:0-5113 GCF_030385545.1 Collinsella ihumii
TCCTTGCCGCGCGGCGGGGCCGCGCAGGCGGGCACCTTGAGAACCGGATACTGCGAGGAACTTTAGGGAAGACGAGCACCGATCCCGGTGCGATCGTGTACCAGAAGAACCAAGTGACGAGTGAGGTCTGGCTTGACGCCAGGCCCCGCGAAGTTCCTTTTAACTCCAGAAGATGCGAACGCATACGAGATGGATCCGATCGGCGTCATGCCGGCCGGACGGGCACCCCGGCCTTCACGGCCCGCCTCGAGCGGGCCTTTGAATTGGACGGAGAGTTCGATCCTGGCTCAGGATGAACGCTGGCGGCGCGCCTAACACATGCAAGTCGAACGGCACCCTTCTTCGGAAGGAAGCGAGTGGCGAACGGCTGAGTAACACGTGGAGAACCCGCCCCCCTCCCGGGGATAGCCGCCGGAAACGGCGGGTAACACCCGATGACCCCGCGCCAGGGCATCCCGGCGCGGGCAAAACTCCGGTGGAGGGGGATGGCTCCGCGGCCCATCAGGTAGACGGCGGGGTGACGGCCCACCGTGCCGACAACGGGTAGCCGGGTTGAGAGACCGACCGGCCAGATTGGGACTGAGACACGGCCCAGACTCCTACGGGAGGCAGCAGTGGGGAATCTTGCGCAATGGGGGCAACCCTGACGCAGCGACGCCGCGTGCGGGATGGAGGCCTTCGGGTCGTAAACCGCTTTCAGCAGGGACGAGACGAGACTGTACCTGCAGAAGAAGCCCCGGCTAACTACGTGCCAGCAGCCGCGGTAATACGTAGGGGGCGAGCGTTATCCGGATTCATTGGGCGTAAAGCGCGCGTAGGCGGCCGCGCAGGCGGGGGGTCAAATCCCGGGGCTCAACCCCGGGCCGCCCCCCGAACCGCGCGGCTTGGGTCCGGTAGGGGAGGGCGGAACACCCGGTGTAGCGGTGGAATGCGCAGATATCGGGTGGAACACCGGTGGCGAAGGCGGCCCTCTGGGCCGAGACCGACGCTGAGGCGCGAAAGCTGGGGGAGCGAACAGGATTAGATACCCTGGTAGTCCCAGCCGTAAACGATGGACGCTAGGTGTGGGGGGACGATCCCCCCGTGCCGCAGCCAACGCATTAAGCGTCCCGCCTGGGGAGTACGGCCGCAAGGCTAAAACTCAAAGGAATTGACGGGGGCCCGCACAAGCAGCGGAGCATGTGGCTTAATTCGAAGCAACGCGAAGAACCTTACCAGGGCTTGACATGTCGGTGAAGCGGGGGAGACCCCGTGGCCGGAAGGAGCCGACACAGGTGGTGCATGGCTGTCGTCAGCTCGTGTCGTGAGATGTTGGGTTAAGTCCCGCAACGAGCGCAACCCCCGCCGCATGTTGCCATCGGGTAGTGCCGGGCACCCATGCGGGACCGCCGGCGTCAAGCCGGAGGAGGGCGGGGACGACGTCAAGTCATCATGCCCCTTATGCCCTGGGCTGCACACGTGCTACAATGGCCGGTACAGCGGGATGCGACCGCGCGAGCGGGAGCGGATCCCTGAAAGCCGGCCCCAGTTCGGATTGGGGGCTGCAACCCGCCCCCATGAAGTCGGAGTTGCTAGTAATCGCGGATCAGCATGCCGCGGTGAATGCGTTCCCGGGCCTTGTACACACCGCCCGTCACACCACCCGAGTCGTCTGCACCCGAAGCCGCCGGCCCAACCCGCGAGGGGGGGAGGCGTCGAAGGTGTGGAGGGTGAGGGGGGTGAAGTCGTAACAAGGTAGCCGTACGGGAACGTGCGGCTGGATCACCTCCTTTCTAGGGAGAACCAGCTTCCTTGGGAAGAAAGAGAACATATCTCACAATTGCTACGGCCAGGTGTGCCCGCTCGGCCTTCCCCGGTTTCCCCGCAGCGTCCGGTCCCCGGGGTCGCCCCGCGTACCTTGAGAGCCGCATAGCGAGCCCGGACGCCGACACGGCGTCCGGCGAGAGCGAAATACGATTCGATAGCGATATTGACAGAGTGAAGAACGGATATCGATTCTGCGACATGTACACGGATTGATCGAAACGATCCTTATATATGGGTAGTAGCAATGAGCATCTGGTCGCCGGGGCGAGAAGCCCCGGCCGGTATGTTCGCGCCGCCCCGGGGGACGCCCCCGGGGCGCGGATATCAGACGGCAACGAGAAGATATCACGGGCGCGCGGCGGATGCCTTGGCACAGGAAGCCGATGAAGGACGCGGCAAGCTGCGATAATCCGCGGTTAGGGGCACACACCCTTCGACCCGCGGGTCTCCGAATGGGCGAACCCGCCGGAAGAGGTTCCGGCATCCCGGGGGCGAATCCATAGCCCCCGGGAGGACAACCCGGGGAACTGAAACATCTAAGTACCCGGAGGAGGAGAAATCAACTGCGAGATCCCCCGAGTAGCGGCGAGCGGAAGGGGGCCATGGCCAAACCGGCGGGCGCATGCGCGCGGCAGCGTTCGCGCCGCCGGGGTTGTAGGGCCGCGACGCCCGGGGGCTGCCGCCCCCGGCGCGCACCGATCCAGGGGAGCCGAACGGCATGGGACGGCCGGCGGCACAGGGTTACAGCCCCGTAGGCGTACCCTCGGGTCGGGCGCGGACGCGGCGCCTGAGTAGGGCCGGGCACGTGAAACCCGGTCCGAACCTGGGTGGACCACCATCCAAGCCTGAACACTCTCCTGTGACCGATAGCGCACGAGTACCGCGAGGGAAAGGTGAAAAGCACCCCGGGAGGGGAGTGAAACAGTACCTGAAACCGCGCGCCCACGAGCAGTCGGAGCCCCCTCGCGGGGTGACGGCGTGCCTTTTGTAGAATGAGCCAGCGAGTCGCTGGCACGCGGCGAGGTTAAGCTGGGAAGCGAGCCGTAGCGAAAGCGAGTCCGAACAGGGCGTTCCAGTCGCGTGCCGCGGACGCGAAGCCGGGTGAGCTATCCCTGGGCAGGCTGAAGCGGGGGTAAGACCCCGTGGAGGGCCGAACGGCAGTACGTTGAAAAGTGCCCCGATGACCTGGGGATAGGGGTGAAAGGCCTATCAAACCCGGAGATATCTCGTTCCCCCCGAAATAGCTTTAGGGCTAGCGTCGGGAGTTCGCCTGCGGAGGTAGAGCACCGGATCGATGAGGGGGCTTCGCCGCCTACCGACTCGAACCGAACTCCGAATGCCGCAGGCCCAGATCCCGGCAGTCAGAGCATGTGGGCTAAGCTGTGTGCTCGAGAGGGAAACAGCCCAGACCGCCCGCCAAGGTCCCCAAATCCGCGCCGAGTGGCAAAGGATGTGCGCTCGCGCAGACAACCAGGAGGTTGGCTTAGAAGCAGCCACCCCTTCAAAGAGTGCGTAACAGCTCACTGGTCGAGTGGGCGCGCGCCGACAATACACGGGGCTAAGCGCGGTACCGAAGCGGCGGGATGAACCTAGTTCATCGGTAGGGGGGCGTCGCGCGCGGGGCGAAGCGGCCGGGGAACCGGGCCGTGGACCGCGCGCGAGCGAGAATGCTGGCATGAGTAGCGAGAGACGAGAGAGTAACTCGTCCGCCGTAAACCCGAGGTTTCCTGGGCGAGGCTAATCCCCCCAGGGTCAGTCGGGGGCTAAGGCGAGGCCGGCAGGCGTAGCCGAAGCGCAGCAGGCAGACATTCCTGCACCGGAGGGGAACCGTCACGACCGACGGGGCGACGGATCGGGGTGGCTCGGCGGGGTTCTGGACGCCCCCGTGATGGAGCGCGGCCCGCGGGACAGGGAAATCCGTCCCGCGCGAGGGCGAGGCTCCGGACGAAGCGACTGAAGCGAAGCGAGTGAGCCCGAGGTCCCCAGAAAAACCCCTAGGCAGGGGCCCCTCCGCCCGTACCGCAAACCGACACAGGTGGGTGGGTAGAACATACCGAGGCGATCGGGTCAACCATGGTCAAGGAACTCGGCACAATGGCCCCGTAACCTAGGGAGAAGGGGTGCCGGCGCGTACGTGAAGGGGCTTCGCCCCCGGAGCGGAGGCCGGCCGCAGTGAAGAGGCCCAAGCGACTGTTTACCAAAAACACAGGACTCTGCAGAAGCCGCAAGGCGACGTATAGGGTCTGACGCCTGCCCGGTGCCGGAAGGTCACGCGGAGCCGTTAGCGCAAGCGAGGCGGCGAAGCCAAGCCCCGGTAAACGGCGGCCGTAACTATAACGGTCCTAAGGTAGCGAAATTCCTTGTCGGGTAAGTTCCGACCTGCACGAAAGGCGCAACGACTTGGGCGCTGTCTCGACCATGGACCCGGTGAAATTGCACTGGTCGTGAAGATGCGACCTACCCGCGGAAGGACGGAAAGACCCCGTGAACCTTCACTGCAGCTTGGCATTGGCCGCTGGACGCGCGCGTAGAGGATAGGCGGGAGGCTGAGATGCCGGGGCGCCAGCCCCGGCGGAGCCGACCTTGGAATACCGCCCCCGCGCGCCCGGCGTCCTAACCCGGGGCCGTGACCCGGCCCGGGGACCGTGCCAGGTGGGTAGTTTGACTGGGGCGGTCGCCTCCTAAAGGGTAACGGAGGCGCGCGAAGGTCCGCTCGGGACGGTCGGCAACCGTCCTCCAGAGTGCAAGAGCGCAAGCGGGCTTGACTGCGAGACCCACAAGTCGAGCAGGTGCGAAAGCAGGCTCTAGTGATCCGGCGGCCCCGCGTGGGTGGGCCGTCGCTCAACGGATAAAAGGTACTCCGGGGATAACAGGCTGATCTTGCCCAAGAGTCCACATCGACGGCAAGGTTTGGCACCTCGATGTCGGCTCATCGCATCCTGGGGCTGGAGCAGGTCCCAAGGGTACGGCTGTTCGCCGTTTAAAGCGGTACGCGAGCTGGGTTCAGAACGTCGTGAGACAGTTCGGTCCCTATCCTCCGTGGGCGCAGGAGAATCGAGGGAGGCTGCCCCTAGTACGAGAGGACCGGGGTGGACGGACCTCCGGTGAACCGGTTGTCGACCGACGGCATGGCCGGGTAGCCGCGTCCGGCGCGGATAACCGCTGAAGGCATCTAAGCGGGAAGCCGTTCCCGAGATCAGTTCTCCTTTCGGTAAGGGCCCAGGTAGACCACCTGGTTGATAGGCCCCAGGTGCAAGCGCGGCGACGCGCTCAGCCGAGGGGTACTAATCGCCCGAGCTCTTCTCAA
>NZ_JAUEIQ010000021.1:0-3749 GCF_030385545.1 Collinsella ihumii
CGCTATGGCGGAGGACACGGGCATCGAGGTCCTGGCCACCGACCAGAGCAACGTTGCTGGGGCTACCGTAGAGTACGAGTCCAGCAGCACCACCTTCTACTACACGGGCAAGGGCCTCGGCCGCGTCCCCGTCTCCGTCACAGACGGTGCGGGCGTGAAGCATGACGTCGACCTCCGCGATGGCGACATCAAGGACGGCGAGTTCTGCTACTACTACGTGGAGATCGGTTCCGGCTCCATCGTGCGCTCCAACGGCACCACCGTCAAGTACTACGACGGCAAGGTCAAGAAGGATCTCCGCGGCACCAGCGTCAAGGACGTCGACGGCAACTACACCATGCCGACCGACAAGGGCGACTACGCCGTCGTCATCGCCCAGTACAAGGGCGGCCAGTGGTACCTCCGCGGCATCGCCGACACCTTCAGCATCGTCGGCTTCTCGCTGAACGACGCCAAGCTCGTCGACGGCAAGGACGTCACCGACACCGTGTTCGAGGTCAGCCCCCTCGCTGGCAACAACACCGGCCAGGCTTGGGTCGGTCGTCTCGGCGTTGCCGTGGGCAACCATGTCCTCACCATAACCGATGATTACTCCATCAGAATTGTTCGCAAGAATGACGGCGTCGATATGTGGAGCACCGTGCTCCAGCCCGGCGTGACCTATCAGGCGGTCATCGACGGCACCCCGGAGTACGAGGGCCACAAGGTCATCGATTTCCAAATCTCCAAGCTCGATCTGACCGACGCCTCGATCATCGGCAAGACGCTCGAGGACTTCTGGTACGGTCAGGACCCCGCGAGCCATGACACCTTCACGGGCCTCATCCAGAAGATCAACAACGTTGATAACGCCGATTTCGATTCCGCGGTTATCAATGACTCCCAGTTCACGATCGACCTTGTGAGCACCCCCGACGGAAGCGAGTACGACGTTTACAATCCCGTCAAGGGCGTCTACACCTACAAGGTGACCGCGAAGTCCGGCAACCCCTACTTCACGGGCTCCAAGGAGTTCACCGTCATCTACGCCGACATGACCGTCTCCGTGGACTTCAGTGGCTGCGGTGATGACTATGACCACGACAACGTCTTCTACGTGAACAACTCCGAGGACAAACCGACCTACTTCGACCTCTCCCACATCAAGGTCCGTCCCGAGCGCGACTACACCGTCACCGTGACCGACGACGAGGGCAACGTCGTCGACATGGCCGGCAAGACCCAGCTCACCGAGCCCGGCACCTACTACGTCAAGGTTGACATCCTCAGCTGGGGCGATGACGGCAAGCTGACCGCCGGCTCAGACGTCGCCAAGGTCATCGTCGAGTACGGCAGCGTCTACGCCAACACCGACATCTTCATGACCTACAAGGGCCAGAACGTCGTGAGCTCCGCCTCCGACACCTACAACGGCACCGACCTGTCCAAGAACATGGCGTTCACCGTCAAGGCCGGCAGCAAGGTCCTCGCCCAGGGCACCGATTACACCGTGACCTTCGAGAAGCAGGCCGCCGACGGCAGCCGCACCGTGGTCGACCAGATCGTCGACGCCGGCAACTACATCATCACCGTAGACGGTGTCACCTTCAACGAGAGCGCCGAGTTCACCTTCCGCGTCGACGCCGTGAAGCCGGCCTACGCCATCGCCAACTGGGACATCGACGCCGACGAGTCCGTCTACCCGAACGTCGACGGCTACCTGATGTACACCGGCGATGCCCTGAACCCGACCTTCCGCTTCTTCGACGCCGACGGCAACGAGATCGAGGTCCCCGAGGGCTCCTACGTCGTCGACCACTACGAGGATGAGGACGGCGAGGAGGTCGAGCTCAAGGAGGTCGGAACCTACAAGGCCTTCTTCGAGACCGCCAAGGATGTCGAGAACTACGACTTCGACGGCGTCGTGTCCACCGACATCGTCGTCACCGACAAGGGCGTCTTCATGGACGTGCCCATGGCCGGCCAGTGGTACAGCCAGGTCGTCTACGACGCCGTGAACCTCGGCTACATGAACGGCTACTCCGGCACCAAGTTCTTCGGCCCGAACGACTCCATCACCCGCGGCCAGGTCGCCTGCGTGCTGTTCAATATGGCCGGCGGCTCGGACTTCTATTCCGAGAACCTGTTCTGGAACAACGACATCCAGGGCTACGAGACCGGGTTCGGCGACGTGAACGCCAAGGCCTACTACGCCCAGGCCATCGCGTGGGCCAAGGCCACCGGCGTGGTCAACGGCTACGGCGACGGCACCTTCAAGCCCGACCAGGCCGTGACCCGCGAGGAGTTCGCCGCGATGCTGTCCAACTACGCCGAGAAGCTCGGCGAGGACGTTGACGGCGCCGAGGCCGACCTGTCCGCCTTCGGCGACGCCTCCCAGGTCTCCGACTGGGCCACCGAGGCCGTCGAGTGGGCCGTGGCCAACGAGGTCATGGGCAACGGCGGGTTCATCGCACCGACCGCTACCATCACCCGCGCCGAGGCAGCCGCCATGTCCGTCAACTACCAGCCCGAGAAGCTGGCCGACGTGGTCATCAGCGTGCCCGACACCAACGTGACGCCCCGCTAACCGGTCCGATCAGGACTGACGCGCGCCCTCCCCTCCGGGGGAGGGCTTTCGAAGGGGCTCCCGGGCCTCGGGAACCCCTTCGAAAGCCTTTGGCTGATACATAGCAAGCTGTCGCACGAGGCTCGATGCCCGAGGGCCCTCCGGAGATATTCGGAGGGCCCTCGGGCATTTCTCGGCAAGGGCTGTGGAACCGACGGCTTGGAGCGAATCCAGGCGGAACGATAACGGTGAGGCGGAGAGGGCCTCTCGAATTGCTCCTCGAGTTCCCGTCCTCTCTGGCGACGCCCCTACCCGTTCCCTCTTCCAAAGGGGCCGAGAATCCTTCGGGAGAGCCGCTCGGCGACGGTCGGCTCCGGTGGGAGGCCGAACGGCCAGCGCCTGCGCAGCTCGGCGGCTGTGGCACCGGAGGAGAGCGCCATCATGAAGTCCTCCCTGTCCGGATGCGGCGCGGAGGACTTTTCGAGCGACGGGTTGCCCTCGAGCACGGAGGCGTACTCCGACGGGCCCGACACGAGGGCGTCGGAGATCTCCTCGATCACCCGCGCCCCCTTCTCCGTCCGTGCGATCAGGGCCGACACGCCGCGCGACTGGTCGACTTCCGGATGGACCCTTCCGACCCCCCAGAAGTCGCCGAGGGTGACATCCGAGCCGCACCGCCCCTTCGCGGGGCAGGCCGCGCAGGACGGCCTCAGGCAGATGTTCCTCAGGAACGCGAGCAGGTACCAGTCCTCCGCGTGGGGCACGAGCACCTCCCTGCCCCCCGACAAGCCGTACGCGACCGAGTAGTGCTCCCACGAGGGGTCCTTCCTCCTGAAATCGACCGTCCTGACGCGTGAGAGGCGGCTTCTGCCAACATAGGCCCTCCAGCGCTCCCACAGGAGCGGCGACGGGGCGCCGTGGCAGATGACGTCGACGGCAAGGAGCCGATCCCTTTCGACGCCGCGAGCCTCGAGGTATCCCGTGAGGCCCGCCACCTGGCAAGCCGTCCCGCAGTACAGCACCGTGCGCCCCTCGGCAAGATCGCGCCCCACCATGGCATACGTCTCGGGGCGGACCGTCGACTGCAGGTACTTCGACATCAGCAGCGGCTCCAGCGAAGATTGGCCGTCTGCCCTGGCGTGCGAGACGGACCGGCACGCCCTCTCCCAGCGCGCCCCGTACACGGCCCCTCCCCGCGAGATCA
>NZ_JAUEIQ010000022.1:0-3708 GCF_030385545.1 Collinsella ihumii
CGCGCAGCGCGCGCTCGACGGACAGCCCCGGAACGAAAGGGGCCGCGCCGTCGGGAGACGACAGCGCGCCGCCGAGCCCCAGTGCGCGATCGAGGGTCCTCATGCGGGAGGACATGTCGAGCCCCTGCGGGAGACCGCTCCGCGCGAACGCCTTCACGGGTGTGCCGAAGAGGAGTGCGAGCAGGCACCCATGGTAGGAATCGGTGAAGACAACGGACGCGCGGCATGCGAGCTCCGCAAGCGATCCTGGCCCCGCCTCCGCGGAAGGGTCGCCCGGCGCCCCCGCGCGCCTCACAGCAAGACCGCTCTCCGACTCGAACGCGTCCATCGCCGCCCTCTGCTCGATGGACGGCTCGCCGAGGAAGTACTCGAGAGCGAAGGGCTTTCGTCCGTCAACGGTTCCAGGGAAGACGGAACGCCATTCCTCCGGAGTCAGGAGCGCAACGGGGTCTGCCACAACGGTGACTGGGCGGCCGATGATTCCCCCGAGCACGTCAGCGGCGCGGTCCTCCCGGACCGAGACGGCGCCCATGCGCGCGATGCCCTCCCTGAACGCGGGAACGGCCCACTCGGGGACGTTCTCCGTCCCGACGCTCGCGGCGTAGGAAACGACCGACAGACCGTCGAAGTTCATGCCGAGTCTGAGCGAGAGGTCGTCCGGCGACGCCCACATGGCATTCCAGACCTGGTCGGACCCTATGACGACGGCGTCGGGGCGCCACCGCCCGGAGAGCCCGCCTCGGAAGGTGAGAACTGGCCCGTCGAGGCCCCACCTCCGGTCGAAGCGCTCGACCGCCGCACGGCGCACGGCGGCACCGTGCCCTGCGGACCCCCTGCGGAGCAGGTCGCGTACGTGGGCCGCCCGCTCCCGCGCGCGCGTCCCGCGCCCTTTAGCGAGGTCGCCGTCGAGCAGCGTCGAGGCCGTCCTGCAGGTCCCCCGGCGGGAGAGGACCCGGGAGAGGGCCCAGTTCTGCAGGCGGTTGCCGTAGTTCCTCTTGTCGTTGATCGTGATGATGAGCGTGTCCAAACGGTGCCCCGTTCTCCGGTGCCGCGCGCTCGGAACGCCGAACGGCCCCCTTGGACAGAGATCCAAGGGGGCCGTTCGGCATCGAGCCTTGTGCGACAGCTTGCAACTTGAGCCAAAGGCTTGCGGGGAGGCTCTCGGAACCAGAGCCCTCCCGCAAGCCCTCCCCCGAAGGGGAGGGCCCGTATCGCCTTACGGAAGGCGTGACGTCAGGTCAAGACTACTTGGTGTAGTTGTAGACCATGCAGGCGGCGTCGGCGCGGATGATCTCGCCCTGGGCGTTCAGGAAGCCGCCGTTGCCGAGGATGCCGTTCTCGACGCCCCAGGCGACGGAGTTCTCGGCCCAGCCGGAGACGGTGCTGGCGTCGTCGTACTCGTCGAGCACGGAGGTGTCGGCGGCCTCGAAGTCGCCGAACTTCTTCGTGTAGTTCATGAGCATCGCGGCGAACTGCTCGCGGGTCACCGGGTCCTCGGGACCGAAGTTGCCGTTGTCGTAGCCGTTCACGACGCCGGCAAGATTGGCCCAGGCGATTGCCTTGGCGTAGTACTCGTTGCCGTTGACGTCGTCGAAGCCGGTCATCCAGCCGCCGGCGTTAGTGTAGGTCAGGTCGTTCTCGTCGACCTTGCCCTCGCCCTTGGCCATGTTGTAGAGGACGATAGCCATCTGGCCGCGGTTGAGGTTGTCGTAGGAGCCGAACAGCTTGGTGCCCTTGTAGCCCGTCATGAAGTTGTTGTTGGCAACGTAGCTGACCGCGTTCGCGAAGTAGTCGGTGTACTCGACGTCGGCGAACTGCAGGTGGTTGACACCGTCAGTGTTGTTGCCGTCCTTGATGCAGGTCACGGTGACGTCGGCGGGGACGATGAAGTTGTTGGCGGCGTCGTCGTTGCGAGCCTCGAAGTGGATGGTGTAGACGCCCTCGTCCTCGATCTTCTTGACCTCGTTGCCGGCGGCATCGAGGATGGTCGCCTTGACCTGGTTCATCGGGAACTTGACCCAGCTATCGCCGGACTTGTACTCGAGATCGAGCTCGTCGAGCGTGACGCCGTCCTTCTGCCAAGGCAGATATTCGGTGGCATTCCCGACGTTGTCCCAGCTGACAGTATTCAGAGCGCCGACATTTACGTCAGACAGGTCCAGCTGTGCAATGCTGATGGTCATCTCGGTGGTGCCGGAAAGCTTATAGTCGGAGCTAGTGACCTTAAGGGTATAGGTGCCCGCATCCTCGACAGCACGTACCTCGGTTCCATTCGCGTCATAGTACTTAACCGTGCAGGCAGCGGTAACGTCGTTTCCGTCTTCGTCCTCGACATAGACCTCAATCTGGTCCTTGAGGTTCACTCCAGGTTTATAGGTGGAGCTGATGGAAGAGACAATATCCTTCTTGCCATCGCCGTCTACATCGTAGAGCACGGCTGCGGATGCGTCTGCATTGACGGCATTTTGATACACAGTCACGGTAGTAAACGCAACGCCGCCGACAGTATTATCAGCATCAGCGTACTCGTAAATCACGGAGTAGGTGCCCGGGACGCTGTTCATGTAGCCCCTGGTGACCTTGGCGCCATTTGCATCATAGATGGTCTCGGTCATCTTGGTGCCGTCGACCTTGACGCCGCTCGTGGTGCCATTAGCAGCCTGCCCTGCAACCTTGCTGTTGCTCCAATGAGTAGAGGAGTCGGTTGCAATCACCTCATAAGAATCAGCCCAAGCGGCTCCGTTATAGGTAAAATCAAGGACGCTGGACACCTTGTGAGCGACAAAAGCATTGGTATCAATGATATTGCCCTCGGAGGGATTCTTGGCACTGACGTAGTAGGTGTAAGAGCCATTCTTCATCCAAACAGCGGTGGAATCGGCCAGCTCAGCCTTGAGCTCAGAAATGATGGCGTCTTCTCCGCTGTAGAGCTTTCCATCGATAACGATGGCGAGCAGGTTTTTGGGCTCCACGGTGTCCTTGGAACTGCTCAGACCAATAATCTTGACGTTGGAGGCGTTAAGGTCGAGCGGCTTAACGGTAATCAAATCGGAGAGTTCGACGCTGCCCTCCCAGTCATTGATGCCAGTGATCTTGGCACGGTAGGTTCCAACCTCATTGACATCCTGGATGTTCTCGGCGGTAGCGTCGTTGCCAGTGCGCACGTACTCGACAGTGTAGTCAACACCCTCCATCACGTTGTACGTAGCACCAATGGAGTCAACGAACTGAAGCTGGAACTCATGGTTCTCCGCGTTGTAGGTAACGGAGTTGGAACCGACGATCTTTACGCTCTTAATCTGACGCGCAGTGATGCTAAAGGGAACGTAGAGCTTTCCGCCCTCATAGTTTCCGCTAACCGCCGTGACGACTGCCACATAGTCGCCTACCTCGGTAATGTCCTTAGTGATGGGGTCTCCGGTGTTCTTGCCGTCATCCCCACGCTTGTAGTAAGCAACCTCGTAATCGTCGCTCGCATCGGAGGCGTTGATGGTGAAGTCAGCGCTTGCGGTAGCGCCGCCCAGCATATGTACGTCGATGGTATCGAGCACGACCGGCGTGTTCTCAGCGAACGTGCACTGCCACACGCCATCTTTAAGGGTAAGGGTACCGGCACCGTGCTTGAAGTTGGCTCCCGTGATCTCAGCGTTGCTGAACGCGCCCTCGGGGTCGGCGAACTGCAGGTCGATCCCGGTGTCGGCCACGGCC
>NZ_JAUEIQ010000023.1:0-2418 GCF_030385545.1 Collinsella ihumii
GCCCTCTATCAGCATGGCGCCATTTCCCTTGCCGCGCTGCGTGTCAAGATGTAGCATTATCTTGGCACGCAGCGCGGCAAGAAAGGCGGTCGGCATGAACGGCGTCATAGCGGAGAAGATCCAGGACTTCATCGATGACGGCATCCCCGAGGCGTTCGAGCGAGACCTTGATCTGGGCCCGGTGCGCCCGCCGGCGCGCGGCAACCTCGCCACGGTCGTCACCGGCGTCCGCAGGTGCGGGAAAACCTACCGGCTGTTCCAGGAGATGAGGCGCATCGTGGCGGAGGGCTGGCCGCCCGAGTCGATCCTCTACTTCAACTTCGAGGACGAGCGCCTGAAGCCCTACCGTCCCGGCCTGCTCGCCGAGGTCCTCGACACGTTCTACGCCATGAGGCCCTCCGCCCGCCGCGACGGCGCGTTCCTGTTCTTCGACGAGATCCAGGAGGTCCCCGAGTGGGGGGCCTTCCTGCGCCGCGTGGTGGACGGGACGAGGTCGACCGTCTACGTCACGGGGTCGTCCTCGCGCATGCTCTCGGCAGACCTCGCCTCCGAGTTCCGCGGCAGGGCCATCTCGCGAGAGCTGTTCCCCATGGGCCTCTCCGAGTACGCGCGCTACCACGGCGTCGAGGTGCCGGCGGGCGCGGCTGGGGGCGGCGCCGTCGGGTCCGCCGCGCGCGCCGGGCTACGCCACGCCCTGCCCGGGTACCTCTCGCGCGGCGGTTTCATCGCGGTGCAGGGCCTGCCGGCATCGGATGCCGTGCAGCTGCTGCAGGAGTACGCCAACCGCACCGTGGCCCTCGACGTCATCGAGCGCCACGGGGTGCGAAACCCCGCCGCCGCTGCGCGCTTCCTGGCGCGCTGCCTCGCCTCCTCGGGACGCGAGCTGTCGCTCAACAGGGCCGCGGGCGCATTCAAGTCGGCGGGCCTGGCCGTCTCCCGCGCGACGCTCTCGGGCCTGCTCGGCTACTACGAGGAGTCCTACCTGGTGTTCGAGCTCGGCGAGTTCAGCCGCTCGCTGTCGGAGAACGCCCGCTCGGCGTCGAAGGTCTACGCGGTGGACCCCGGCATGCTGACGGCGTTCTCGCCCTCGGCGGTGCGAGACGAGGGCCAGAGGCTCGAGACGGCGGTCTTCGACCGGCTGCGCCGGGGCGCCGGCGGCATGCGGGAGGGGGCGATATCCCGACTGGTCGTGGACGACGGCGGGCGGCACGAGGTCGACTTCGTCGTCGGCGACGCGCTGCTCGGCGAGGGGTACCGGCTGGTGCAGGTCAGCGTGTCGATGGCCGAGCGCGCCACGCGCGAGCGCGAGGTGGCGGGCCTGCGCGCCGGCATGCGGCGCCTCGACGCGGCCGAGGGCTGGATCGTCACCATGGACGAGGAGGAGGAGATCGACGTCCCGGAGGGCGCGGTCCACGTCGTCCCCGCCTGGAGATGGCTGTTGGGGTAGCGGGGGCAGCTCAGACGGGCCCGGGCGCGGATAACCTTGGTTTACACTCCGGGGTATCGGTGCGGCGCCTCCGAATGCGCGGCGGGCCCCGTCGAGACGCGCCGGATCAGGATTGCCCGCCAGGCGGTCTCCGGCCAGCCCAACGCGCCGGGCAAGCGGTTCAGACGCGCGCGCCCGCACCGCAGCCTCGGACTTGCCATGCCGGGGCCGCGCTTGACCGACTGTCGGGCGCGGGCGCCGCCATCAAGGGTGCCGTTTGTGCCGGCCCTCCGCATCCTTCCGCCGCCATACGTAGCCGGTCAGACAGGTTCGCGAAGCTGCTCGATGAGCCCCTGCTCGGCGATGTCGCGGCGGGCGGACTCCATGAGGCGGCTGCTAGACCGCTGGGATGCGCCCATCCCGTTGACGTCGGCCGCGGCGTCGATCTGCCTGAGCTGCTCCTCGGCCATCCTCGGGTCCAGTCGTCCGGTCTTCCTCGCGCCCTCCATTTGCTCCTCCTTATGCACGGTGAATCACCGTCATGATGGCCGTATCCTCGTCACGGGTTAACGCCTGCCGTAGAGAGACGGGCGGGCGTTTCCGACGGTGCGGATCGATGCTCGGAGGACGGCATCGGCGATGCCGGCCCGCAGGGCGGCGCCTCGGGCCCCCGGCACCCGCCGTAAGAGAGTGCTGTGGACGGCTCGGGCAAGATGAGCTGGCGCTTGGAGGGCGCTGGCCCGCTCTGGCAGAGCTTGACGGAGCTTGGCAGAGCCGCTATGCCCCGCCTCCGAAATCGTAGCGCCGGGACGGATCCGTCTTGCTCGTTCCGCACCAAGTGAGCGCACCTCGCTCCAAATACCCGCGCAAGGAGGGACAGGGACAAGAAATCCGTTCCAGCGCCACGAGCTGGCAGACGGCTGTAAAGGGCTGTAAAGGGCCCTGCCAAGTCGGGGCGGCGCGCCTTCGATGCGCAGCCCCGGTCTCCCCCT
>NZ_JAUEIQ010000024.1:0-1859 GCF_030385545.1 Collinsella ihumii
CTCTAGCCCTCTCTCGGGTCCTTAGATCTCGTTGACCCTCTACAAGTTCGGGCCTAGCTTCCGGCAGCACTCGGTGATCGGCTTGCCGGAGGAGATGGCGTAGCCCCGGTTTTCCTGCGGAGTCCCCTTGCGTGTTTGCTTGCCGGGCTATGTTCCATGTTCCCTGCATCCCCTTTCGGGAGCTTTATAGATAGGGGTTCTCCAGGGTTCTGGATCCCCCTGACTCCCTGTCCGATAAAAGAGCGCACATCGAACCTCCTTCTTTCCGACGGCAAAAGCGCGCCGTCGCATCTTTACGGAGGAGGGCAAAAAGGCCGTCGCAGGCGGTTGCCGGTAGAATGGGCCCCAACAGCACAGGGGCGGACCGCGGCAGATTCGGCAGACATCATCCGGCGGCCGTGCTCAGGGGCGAGCGAGCCCGCGACCGGGCGCGTCATGGTGCTCCCGCCCGGATAGCCAAGCTCAAGGGCAGGGGGGGGTGGCCTTCGGCCTTATCACCGGGGACGAGGCTGCCGCCCACCTCTCTGACCGCACGTTCTCCGAGAGCTGCGTCGGCTGCGAGCTCGACGGCAGGTACGCCAACCTCAACTTCCGTCACCTTAAGCTCCTCGCCTCGCTCGAGCCCTTGACGCTCGACGTGGAGCGCTTTGCCCGCGCGAATCTCGTCAGCGAGGTCGCTGAGCGCCCCGACGCGGACGTTCGCCCGGTCTTCTCCGGCCATCTTGTCGCTCTCAACCACATACAGCGCTCTCCGAGGCGCGTGCTGCGGCGCGCTCGTCGAGTAGTGCGCCTTGCCCGATGGCATTCCCCTATGGGCCTACCTCGAACCCGTCGCTTTATCAGTACCCACCTCTTCCGTGCGGAGCGCCGGGGCGACCGGGGCATGCGTGGGGAATGCTTCCAGCTTCGTCGACAGAGGGCATCGAGGAGCGCTTCTGCTCGCCCTTCGATCGCGATCAGCGGTCTCGCGCGCGCGGACACCGCGATCGACGCAAACGCCAACGTCATGCGCGCCCTTGCCGACGCGGGAATCCCCCGCCGCGTCGGCTCGGCGAACATGCGCGGGACGCGCCTCCAGCAAATCGCTGTGCCGCTCTACCTTCCCCCGCGGATCGTCCCCGAGGGTGCGAGCGGGGGCCGCGCCAAGGCCGGTATCGTGAAGCTCGAGACCGGGATGCGGGCCGTCCCCGACGCGCTTCCCGATAATGAGGCCACTCGCTCGCCCTTCGCCATCCTCATGGCCCAATTTGGCACATGGTCCTGAAGCCCCGTGATGGAGTCGCGCAGAGAAGCCTTCAGGTTTTGTCAGGCGGTGTCGCGCAAGCGGATCCGCCTACTCTTTTGATATGACAAACCATTGCCAAGAGGCGTGACGTCGCAGGTCCCGAGATCTCTTCCGGGGCCTGCTCCTTATTCCGGCCGGTCGGGCGCGCGCGGACGCCCGCCAGCAGTCGCTCGCACGGCAGGCCGATATCCACGGGATCTCGGCGCGGCGTGCAGGTTCGGATATGTCGCCGCGCACCACAGCATCTCGGCTCCCGTACAGGGCAGTCGGTCGTGGAGTCCTTGGATTCTTCGTTCCCGGGCGCTCCGCGGGCTGCCCATAAAAGAGTCGTGAGCCGGTCCCGGCGATGCGTCGAGGCGCGGGCCCTCGCGGCGGGAAGCGTATGTTCCCGGGCGCTACCCGGGCGCGCCCGCCGATCTCCCTAGTGTGATTCAACATGTCGGACAGGGAGGGCGGTCGGTCCCAGACTGCCGTAGGCGCCCCCCACCGATCCAGGGCTCAGCAAGGGCGGCAACATGCGATCCATGAGGGCCCCCGAGCGCTCGCCGGGGTTCTGGTTAGCCGACCGCCCGGA
>NZ_JAUEIQ010000025.1:0-1454 GCF_030385545.1 Collinsella ihumii
GGGGATGCGGACGATTTCCTGGACAGGCCTAGGCGGCCAGCCCGAGCCGCTCTCTTCGGCCCCTGATCGTATCGTACACCGTCCGGCCGCCCTCCCGGAAGGCCTTCAGCCGGCCCTCCCGGTACCAGCGGATGTACGAGGAGAGCTCCGCGATGAACTCCTCCGCCCTCCAGCCCGACCAGTCCCTGCCGTGGAAGAACTCGACCTTCAGCCTGCCGAAGAAGCCCTCGCAGGCGGCGTTGTCGGGCGAGTGGCCCCTCCGCGACATCGACCTCGTCACGCCCGCCGACCCGCAGGCGGCGACCCAGTCGGGGGTGCGGTAGTGCCAGCCGCGGTCGGAGTGCAGGGTGAAGCCCCCTCCCGCGGCGGCCACGGCCCCCGCGAGCATCTCCGAGACGAGCGCCTTGGAGGGGCTCGTGCCGGCCGAGAAGGACACGACGTCCCCGTCGTAGAGGTCGATGACGGGGCTGAGGTAGACCTTGCGCGCGTCGTCCGGCAGCCTGAACTCGGTGACGTCCGTGACCATGGTCTCGCCGGGCGCGGCGGCCGAGAAGTCGTGCAGGTCTCGGGAGGCGTCGACGAGCAGCAGGTTCGGGGCGCACGCGCGCCCCTCCTCGCCGGCGTAGGAGCTGTAGCGCCGGCGGCGGGGCCTCGCGGCCTCGAGCCCCTCCTCGCGCATGACGCGCCTCACGCGCTTCTCGGAGGCGACGACGCCGCGGGCCCGCAGCGCGGCGTGCACGCGCCGGTAGCCGTAGCGGCCCCCGGAGGCCCGGAACTCCTCGGCCACGAGGGCCCTGATGCCGGCGTCGCGGTCCGCCGCGGCGCGCGAGAGGCGGTGGTAGAACGTGCTCCTGGGCAGAGAGAGCGCCGCGAGCACGCGCGGCAGCCCGAACCGGCCCCTGAGGGACTCAGCCAGCGCCGCCCGCTCCGCCGCCGTCAGGGCGGACGGGTCGGCGCCTGGGCCTTTTTTTAGTATCTCGACCGTGCCGGCCAGTATCGCGTTCTCCAGCTCCAGCTCCTCGCAGCGGGCCCTGAGGGCCTCCAGCTCCGAGGGCGGCCCGGCGGGCTCCGGGGCCCGCGCCCTCACCTCGTCGTCGGTCACCAGCGCCAGCGCCCCCTCCTCGCGGAGCCTGCGCGCCCAGCCGGTCACCGCCGGCCCGGTCACGCCGGCCTCGGCGGCGAGGTCGGCGGCGCGCTCGCCCGCCTCGTAGCGGGCGACGAGCTCCATCTTCCTCTCGAGGGGCAAGTATACCGGAGCCTTGCGCGGGCGGGGCCCGGCGACCTTCGCGCGCCACGTGCGGACGGACCGCCGGCTGCAGCCGGCGAGCTCGGCGGCCTCGCGGACGCTGAACCCGAGCCGCAGCGCCTCGAGGGCGAGCTCCCTGGTCTCCTTGGGGTACATTCGGACTCCAATCCGGACACCCGCGGGTGTCCAACTTTTTGTCCGCATCCCC
>NZ_JAUEIQ010000026.1:0-1366 GCF_030385545.1 Collinsella ihumii
ATTCTATCAGCATCGGCGTCGACGTCCACGCCGGGAAGAACTGCGTCTTCGCCCTCGACCGGGACACCGGCGAGGCCCTCGAGGCCACGCTGTCCGGCGACCCGGCCGAGCTCGTCCGCTGGATCGGCGAGAACGGGCTCTCGGGCGGCACGTGCTGCTACGAGGCCGGCCCGACGGGCTTCGGGCTCGCGAGGGCGCTCGCCGCCGCCGGCATCCGGTGCGTCGTCGCCGCGACCTCGAAGCTGCCGCGCAGGAGCGACAGGAGGAAGAACGACCGCGTCGACGCGGAGTGGCTCGCGCGCATGCACGCGGCCGGCTCGGTGAGGGCCGTGCGCGTCCCCACCGAGCGGGAGGAGTCGCTGCGCCACCTCTCGCGCCTGCGCGGCGAGGTCGCCCGCGACCTGAGGGCGGCGCGCCAGCGCGTCGCGTCCTTCCTGCTGCTCACCGGCACCCGCTACGGGCTCACCAAGAGGCGCTGGACCAAGACGTTCAGGAGGTGGGCCGCCGCGCTCGAGTTCGCGCAGCCGGCGGACACCTTCGTGTTCCGCCAGAAGCTCGCCGCGGTCTACCGGCTCGAGGAGCGCCTCGCCGAGGTCGAGGCCGAGATCGCGCGCGCCGTCGCCTCCTCCCCGGAGCTCGCGGAGCGCATGGCGCGCCTCGAGTGCATCCGCGGGATCGGGCACGTCACCGCCTTCTCGCTGGTCTGCGAGGTGTGCGACTTCCGGAGGTTCCGGAACGGCTCGGCGCTCGCCTCCTACATCGGCCTCGTCCCGTCGGAGAGCTCGACCGGGTCCAGGACGAGGCGCGGGGGCATCTCCAAGACGGGCAGCTCGCACCTGAGGCGCGCCCTCGTCGAGGCGGCGTCGGCCTACTCGCGGCCGTGCAGGGGCGCGTCGGCGCCCGAGGACCCGCGCGTCCCCGCGCTCGTGAGGGCGAGGGCCGCCGAGTGCTCGAGGAGGCTCCGCAGGCGCCGCGAGCACCTCGTCGGCCGCGGCCTCGCCGCCAACAAGGTGAAGGTGGCCGTCGCGCGCGAGCTCTGCGAGTGGATATGGTGGATCGCCGTGATGCCGGCGTAGGGGGCCCCTCCCGACCGAGAGGTCCCCCCGGGCCCCCGGGCCCGTCGAGGATACCCGCGCCCGCGCCCGCCGCCGAGGATGGCGCCGGGGCGAACCGCGCCCACGCTATGCACGCCCCGCGAGGGGCGCGTGCGACCTTAGAATCGGCCGCGCCCGGCCGATGTGCGGCTCCGCCCAGCCGAAGGCATCCTTTTGCGGCAACCGATCCCCGCGAGGGGTGGCGACACGCGGACATGAGACTGTTCACAGTGCCTGACGTTGGGAAAACGTCGTCTCGACGGCGCTGCGGG
>NZ_JAUEIQ010000027.1:0-1261 GCF_030385545.1 Collinsella ihumii
TATTATGAGAAAGCCTTTGCCAGAGGTATGAGCAGGTAGGTCAGGAAATTCCGTTTCGGCCGTTCTTATATCCCAGCCGGTCGGGCCTGCGCGGATGCTCGTTAGTCGTCGCCGTCCCTGCAGGTCTATTTCCCTGACCTGCCTGCAGCCGCGCCGTGCGCCCATCAGGGTGCGAACTCGTCGACTCCCTGCCTTCGTCTGATTGAGGGCCCGTCATCGTCGCGCCGGCGATCCGATGCCGTCGCGATTCAGGTGCCGCCATCTTGCGGGAGAGATGCGCAGGCGTGCCCCAAGGCGGCGACCGCCGCGCCTAATCCCGGGCGAACTGCACGGTCATCTCCGTTGCGATATATCCAATCGGGGCGGCGGTGGGCGGTGCGGCCCTCATGCTATCTTGGTTTCGATGCATGGGGTCTTCTGCCGCTTGCATGTCCCGTCCGGGTGGCTTGCACGGGGCGTCACGGGGCCATCCGTCTCTTCGCCATCGAGATGGTCGGGCACGGCTGCATCCCAGGCGATCGTGTGGTTGTCCGTGCCCTTCGTTTTGTCCTAAAAAGAGCGCTCCCGCGATCATGCCGATACTTTTCCCAACGTCACGGTGCGGGTCCGAGCGTTGTCATGGTTCGATATCGCGGTTTCGGTTACGTCTTCTACGGTGACCATGGTCCCGTCGCCGTTTATCCCGGCATCGGCTCCGGGGGCCCCGGCCGGTTTCCGTGGGCATCTGGTCGCCATGGGCTGCGGACGCTGTCGGGGCCCTTGCGCCGTGGGCGCGGCCGGTGCCGACGGGCTTGCGCATCATCTTCAGGCGATACGCATGACCGGCCCTTTATGATCCTTGGGCTTATATTTTCCCGGGGTTGAATTGCCAGGGCGCACCCAACCCAGATAGTGAGTGAGAAGACTCCAATAGGCGGCGCACCCTTCATCAGATGGTATAAGCCGCTCTTCGGGCACTAGGATGACTCTGTCGCAACGTGCATGCGGGGCGGTGATGTGCGGGCGTTTTCTGGGGAAGCGGTCGGCGGTCCCCCGAGGGCGCGGTTGCGCATACATATGGGGCCTCAGCGTTTTCGTGGAAAGGCGGCTCCTCGGCTCCGATCGCGCTCGATATGGGTTGCGACTCGGACGGGGCCTCGACCCCACTGCATTGGATCTCTCGCAGCAAGGCGGATTCCGCGGCCCCGCAGGTTATCTGCTCCTGGCTTTGGGGATTCAAACCGTTCCGATGTGCCCCGGCATCCTGGAGCCCACTGGCAGG
>NZ_JAUEIQ010000003.1:0-233090 GCF_030385545.1 Collinsella ihumii
TTCACGTACATGTACGCGATATCCCCATCCGGGAACATCGCGAACTCCGTCTTGTCGAGCCGCAGCTCGCCCTCCAAGAGGTATGACCCGGGTTTGCTCAAATCCAAGCCATCGACGTCCCAAACAACACTCGATGCGTACGAACTACCATCGGACAAGACGGCCGTGACCTCGGAGTGACCGAATGCCACATCGTTCACATCGACACTCGATCCGACCTCGATGTACGCATATTCGGGCTCGATAAAGCTGCACATCGGCTTGATCTCAGAGGAGGCAACCGTCACTTTGGCGACGACCTGCCCGCCGGTTGCCGCCAGCGCGATCTGCGCTTCCTCTGGAAGCGACTCTGCGTTCTGAACCGTTCCATGTACGTCGACCGTGGCACCGGGCTCACTGAACCGGTCGGCGGAAAGCTCCTCCCACTCGACTGCCGCCGGCACGACGCTACCGTTCTCGAGCTCCACGGGGAACATCTGGGGGAGCTCCGGAACGGTACCCTGCTTGCATGTAAGCGTGAGCAGGCTGTCT
Source organism: Collinsella ihumii (assembly GCF_030385545.1). Lineage (NCBI taxonomy): Bacteria > Bacillati > Actinomycetota > Coriobacteriia > Coriobacteriales > Coriobacteriaceae > Collinsella > Collinsella ihumii. The sequence goes on from NZ_JAUEIQ010000003.1 coordinate 532, forward strand.
GCCGCGGCGTCATCCGCGACCACCCCAGCGGCATCGGCGACATGCACCGTTATCGTTCGGTTTATGATCGTGCCGTAACTGTACGCACCGAACGTGTTTTCGCGCATCTGCACGTCGACTGTAAACGTGTTGCCCGGCGTGCTGTACAGCTCCTCTGGTACCGGAGAATAGAGGTTTGTGAACGTATACTCGCGTCCATCGGACGACTTTACCGTCATCTGCCTCGGGATTTCGGGGGCGACACCGGGCATGGCTACAATCTCGGGCACGAACTCCTGCGCCAGGTCGGCGACGTACACCGTGCACTCGACTTCGATACCGGGCAGAACGATCGGCTCCTCGTCTGCAAAGCGAGCGGGGGTCGATATCTTCCCCTTGACCGTGAAGGACGTGTTCAGCCGGTCCTCGGCGTACAGGGCGGGATTGACCTCGTCCCAGATGATATCGAACTCCTCGGAATCGTAGATGTCCGACCCGTTGCCGGCAGGGTTTGCGGCCCAGATATACGCCGGAAGAAGAGGTGCCTCACCAGGTTCGGTCCACACGCTCATAGCTCTCTTTCCGGAATCCGAGAACATGAAATCGGAGAACTCATCCGGCATCTCGTACACCATGACCGTAGACGAGATCGGATAGGACGTATCTCCGCAGACCAAGTTTCCGGTAATCTTATATTCCCCCGGCGTATCATAGTCAACCTGCGCGTCATCCCATTCCGTCCACGCACCGGGCGACAGCGAAACCTCCTCTGTGCCGCTTGGACCCTCAGCAAGCACGAAGACTTCTGGCGTATCGTATATATCTGGATAACCTGCAAAAGTCCACATATCCGATACCGAACCAACCCCAAGGGGTTTATAGACGTTGTACGTCACATACACGGGGATATCCGTGCCCTTAATCTTCCCGTTTTGTACCACGGTTCCCGGTTGCTCAAAATCCGACATGTCGATGGGATCCCACTCAACCGCCAGATCCAAGCTCCTGCCATCGTAGAGTGTGCACCACATTGTCGGATAAAGATCTGTCCAGCTCCCATCATCAGTCGTGAAGTACGTGTAGGGCCCTGGATTCCAGTTCGCCGCAGCCACCTGATCGGCTTCGACGATGTTGACGGTCACCTCGAGGGCTTGGCCAGAAAATTCCTCCTCATCGCTCACGGTCGTCCCGACAGCCGTATACGTTCCCGCCGGAAGATCAGCGAGCTCCCCATCATATCCGGATACAGTCCACGTTGTTTCGCACTCCGTGCCGTAAGCGTTCTGAACGATCCAGTCCCCTTCTCCGGTCGGATTGCCCTGCTCGTCAGCCCACTGGTGCCATTCGTATTTGAATACCCGTAAAGTGGGAAACTCGAGATATCCCTCCACGGCGTTGACGGAATAGTGGGTAACCCCGTCCTCGTCGGCAACCGCTTCATATATCATTGACGGCTGAGTTTGGTAAACGATATCCCCCGGGTCAGCGTGATCGGGCAAGCCAGGAATACTAGAGCTCCGCGATATGGAATCCTGAGCCTCCGTCGCCATCGCGGACGCGTTGTAGCCGGCACTCTCACCAGTCGTCTCTTCGACAGTGCTCGGCACGGTCTCTTCCGCAAATGCGGGCGCCGCGCCCAGCGACAACGCGGCCATCAGACCGGCGGTGACGGCGATATGCAGATGCTTCCTATTCATGTTGTAACCCCCTATCAAGAACCTCTTCCCGAGGAACTGCAGCAACACAACAGCGACGCGCAATGCGCGAAACGGCGGTTGCGCGGATTGTAGAATCCCGATTTAGGGGGTTGCATTATAAATAGCTAAAAGGGAGCTTGTTTTTCTCCGGACGGTCGAATAAATCGGTCGCATATCCTCCGACTATTATCAAAAAATAACTGGATAATACCATCGTTGATTATTGTTAACGGCCGACCGCGAGCTCACCATCACGCACTAATACATAAAAGAAAACGCCCCCACTTCGTAGAGGCGTCAAACAATCAATACTGCAGCCCAGTCCGCCGTCAGTCCGCCGTCAGTCCTCCTCGGCGCGCAATGCCGAGCGCAGCCTCGAGAGGGTCACCGGGGTCATGCCCAAAAACGTTGCGATGTGACGTCCGGGAACGATGTCGACCACACCGGGGAACTCCTTCAGGAACCACAGGTAGCGGTCCTTGGCCTTGCATTGGCTGACCACGCGCTTGATCGCCCAGTGATAATCCCACGAGCGCAGCAGCAGGAGATTGTAGAGCCTGTTAAGGCCGAGACTCGTTTCAAGCAGATCGATGATGCACTTCATGTCGATCATGAGGACGTCGATGGCGCTCACCGCTTCGAGAAACACGGGCGAGGGGGTCTGGAGACCCGCCGCGGGGGTAAGCACCTCGCCGGGGCGCCACGCGATGCAGTCCGTGGCGTCCTTGCCCGCAGCATCGATGTAGTACCCACGCGCCACGCCGGATATCAGAAGCGTCACCGCCGTCGGAACCTCGCCGACCGAAACGAGCTGATCGCCCTTCCCAAAATGTTGAATGCGCGAAGCAGCGGCGAGGGCAGTGACATCCTCGTCACTCAAAAGGCCGGATCCAATCGCCCGAATAGCCTTCTCTATGCTCTCCCGACCAGTTGTCGACTCGCTCACGCTCTTACCTCCCAACCCGATGTGGGTATCATTGTGCCGTATCGCACTTCCCGACGCATTAGCAGACGACAATACGACCCAGCGAAAGTACACGCAATGGAACTTGTACCATCTAACAACACGTTAATGTATCACACGCCTGTCGGACGCTTCGCCCCCTCCCCTTCGGGCCGCATGCATCTGGGTAATATCTTCTCGGCGCTGGCAGCCTGGCTTTCCGTGCGTTCCCAAAACGGTCGTATGGTCCTGCGCATCGAAGACCTCGATCCTCGATGCTGCGACCCCAAACGCGCGCAGCAGATTATAGACGACCTCCGATGGCTCGGGCTCGATTGGGACGAAGGCCCCATCTACCAGCATGATCGCCTCGACCTGTACCGGGAGGCGACCGCCGAGCTTCACACGGACGGCCTCACCTACCCCTGCTTCTGCACGCGCGCGGAGCTCCATGCCGCCAGCGCACCGCACGCAAGCGACGGCACGCCCGTGTATGCAGGTACGTGCCGCAACCTGACCGCACAGCAGATCGAAGAGCGGCAGCGGGTCCGCCCGGCGGCGCTGCGCCTGCGTGTGCCCGATGCGGACGACCCCGCGGGAACCATCTCGTTTGTCGATCGCGTCTACGGCACCCAAACGGAAACGCTCGCCCGCGACTGCGGCGACTTTCTCATCCAGCGCAGCGATGGCGTGTATGCCTACCAGCTGGTCGTCGTGGTAGACGATGCGGAGATGAGCGTTACCGAGGTCGCGCGCGGCCGCGATCTGCTCTCGTCCGTGCCGCGCCAGATGTACCTGCAACGGCTGCTCGGCTTCGCGCAGCCTGCCTACGCCCATGTGCCCATGCTGATCGCCCCCGACGGGCGCAGGCTCTCCAAGCGCGAGCACGACTGCGATATGGGCGAGCTCAAGCGCGCATTCGATACGCCGGAGCGCCTGCTGGGGCGGCTCGCCGGCGCCGCGGGCATCGCCCCTGACTCAGCCCCGCGCTCGGCCGAGCAGCTTATCGATATCTTCTCATGGGACGCCATCGCCGCCCATCATGCCGACATCGTCATCGACGGTACGTTCTTCGAGTAATCGCAGAAGCGCGCCGGGGCTTGGACAGTCGGGAAGGCGGGCATGTTGTGCAGGCTCGACGCGTGTGCAAATTCTTCTTGCATAGGTACGCATCTGTGCGCTAATATTAGCGTCACTGTTCCGGAGAGCTGACCGAGAGGCCGAAGGTGCTCGCCTGCTAAGCGAGTATTCCCCACAAGGGAATCTGGGGTTCGAATCCCCAGCTCTCCGCCAGTTGAATGCACAAGCCCGTCACCCTCGTGGTGGCGGGCTTTTTGCTGTCGAGGGCGCTGGGGATTCGAACCCGGGAGGGCCCCATGGTGAGCAAAGCGCGAAAGCGCCTTTGCCAGCATGGGTCGCAAGGAGGCCCGCAGGGCCTCCGCAGCGGAAGGCCGCAGCGAAGCGGCGGCCGAATCCCCAGCTCTTCCAGCTAGAGCCGCGGGCTCGCCGCCGCGAGGACGACGGACGTTTTCGCCCAAACGCGCACAGAAGCCTTCATCCCCGACGTGCCCCCAAAGAGGCTCGGCAATTCATGAAAAACCTAACCCGGCTTCGACATTTCCCCAGGAAAGAACTGATTGCCCTCCTACTTTTTCATGAATCTGCAGGGCCAACGGAAGTGCGGCAGGAATCCTGGAGCGCCGAAGCAAGCATCCAGCGCGTGACGCTACTCAAAGAGCAACGACCTGCTGATCACACCAAGCTCATCTTTGCCGTACATCCGCCACATCGCGTAGACGCAACGCGCGGCGAGGTACAGAAAGCCGGCATCCATCAGCTGGACCGCCGCATCCGCCACCTGGTTGTACAGCTCGTCGGTCGGCGGAATCGGCACGCCCGCCGCCTTGGCGATCGTCACGGCCTCCGCGAACCCGAGGGGCTCAGCCAGCCCCATCCGGTTCATGAGCTCGCGCGCCTCCTCTTGCGCCACCGCGGCGATCTGCTCCCCCGCAGGCACCAGTCGATAGCACGCGAGCGCCGTCAGCTTGTCGCCCTCGTTCCAATAGGCAAAGGCCAGCCGATAGAACAGATACGCTATGGCGTCGCGGTCGTACGCAGCCCGCAGCCCGTGCTTGGCGACATCGATGACCTCATCGAACATCTTCTGGCGCGCCAGCGCGCTGATGAGCGTGAAATGCGCCTGCATCGACGTCGTCGCCATGTCCAGCAGCCGCCGGGCCTCGAGAATCGCCTGCTCGACCGCCCCGCAATTGAGGTACATCGAACAGAGCTCGTACTGCGCGAAGAAGAGCGCGTCGGGTGCACGCAGCACGCGAACCGATGGATCGTCGATGAACAGGGGCAAAAGGATGCGCCCCAGATGGTTCTCGCAGAACTGCGTTCGAACCGGCCGGTCCTCTTCCAGCTCCGAGACGGCGCACGCCGTCTGCATCTCATCGATAAAGGCTCCGAGCTTCGCCTCCGCCTGCGCCGGATCGAGAGGACCCTCCCCTTGGAGCTGCGCGAAGCGCATGACGAACTCATCGTCCTTGTCCTCAACGACCTCGAGCTCTCGCGCGAAATCCGCGTGCAGAAGATCGCGAAGCGCCTCGGGCAGCCTACGCGCATCATCACGGGGCGCGGCGGTCCGCTCCGGCGCGGCGATGCGGCGAAAGCGCTCAGAGGTCTCCGAGGCGCGAAGCGCGCTCGCAGCACCTCCCGTCGCCAGCGGAACGCCCACCAGCTCAAGCGCCTTGGGCAGCAGATCGACCATAAAGGCAGTCCTATTGAACGCAAACGACCTATAGGTCTGCCCAATAGGATCATGCTTCTCCACCAAGCAGTTCGAGATCGTGGGGCTCGCCGCAAAGGCCGCGGCGGCAAGCACCATCACGATGCGGCATCCATACTCGGCGGCCGCGCGCTCCCTCGCCCCGTCATCGACATCAGTCCACGAGGAGGATGCCTCGTCGTACAGCGAGCTCGGCATCGACGTCGCGGAGATCTTGGTGAACTGCAGGGCGATGCGGTGGGACTCCTCGCAGTAGTCAAAGCGGTACTCCAGGCGCACCAGCAGGTTGAGCCCCTCGCAGAGCTCCGCCACATGCATCCGGACATCCCATTCGCCGCCAGGCTGGCACGCGACCGTGCCGGGCGCATTCCAGGAGCAGCGCGGCGCGTGGTCGCCCTCCCGGATCAGCCGCCCGACGTGGGAAGTCACCTCTTCGAACCCCATGCGGTCGAGCAGCGAGCACGCCTCCTCGGATGGCGAGGTACTGGCAGGCGACAGCCCCACGCCGATTCTCTTGAGCACCGCCAGCACGCGGTTGAGACGAGACTCGACCCCGTAGAGGAACACCACGTCTTCGGGCGACATCGCCTCGCGGTTGAGGTTGATGTAGAACCCGTCCATGTTCTCGATATGGGCGAGGCTCACCTCGCCCACCGTCACCAGCGTGCGCAGACGAGCCAGGTCGATTTCCGAGAACAGGCTGTGGGCAAACTTCTCGATTCCCGAGGGGTGCTCGTTGCGCTCGATACGAAACAGGAGCGCTGAGATCGCGTCGGTGAGAAGCGCCTCGCGAAAGCCCTTGAAGATCTCGACCGGCGCCGCCAGCTGCTCGGTTCGCGGCACCGTTGCCTCACCCGCATCATCCGTTGCGGACACATGGACCGCCGGTGCGTGGAAGACGCAGTGGCGCAGGAACATCGTTGCCATGAACTCGCGATAGACCAGGCTGTGCTCGGTATTCCACGTCGCCTCTTCCGCGACCTCGCGCATGGTGCCCGCCGTGGACCCCCGAAACGCGCTCGTATGGACCAGACGCCCGTTGTCGGACTTGACGTAGACGTCGCCGACACGGTTTCCCCGCTCGCGCACCAATATAAGGCACGCGTCTTCGTCGGCGGGGACATCGTCGGAGGGCGCAAGCGCCCGGTACACGCGCCCGTCGCCGCTCACCAGGCCCATGATCTTGGCGCGGGAGCGCTCGATGAATTGAACGATGTAGCACACAAAGCCCTGAGGGATAGGGCATGCATCCCACACGATGCCGAACACCGTGCCCGACGGCTGCTCGGGAAGCACGGGAAGGCGCTTGCGACGCGCCAAGAACGAAAGCCTGATCGTTGTCCCCGTCTCCATAGCCACAGCCTCTTCCACGCTTCTCGCACACGCCCGTTTAACGCCTTGTATCCCATTGTGAGCGCATTTTTACACGCTGCATCGACCTTTTCGGCGACAGGCGAGGCATGAGGGCCCCGCAAGCGCAAGATGTCCCGTCTGGCGAAAGATCTCGATGGGAGTCACGCGACTCTTTATACCCGCAGCTCCGAACTCGGGTTTCGCAAGGCATACATAACAAAAAAGGTGCTCCGAAGAGCACCTTTCAATCTCAACTGGTGCGGCGTACAGGATTCGAACCTGTGACGTTCTGATTCGTAGTCAGACCCTCTATCCAGCTGAGGTAACGCCGCAACGCGAGGTATATAATGCTCTCAGAGGGCCCATGAGTCAAGCGCGAATCCCACTTTTCTGAAAATATTTTTTGCCATGCTCAACTACCTGCGAAAACAAGATACATCTCGTCTGTGGCGTTCTTCACAATTGCGTCAAATTCTAGGGAAGCACCGATCAATCGCTTCCGCGCACCGCGATCCCGAGACGCACGAAAGCGCGTATCCGGCACCTCCCTATCGGACGATCCGCGATTCGCTCACGGCATAGGGCACTCCGCCCTCCTTCAGGCACTCCCGCAGCCGCATCGCCCCGTCGTAGCCGGCAAACCGAATCTGAAGCGCAGCGGGAAGCTGCTCCGCGGCGTCAAGCTCCAGCAGCGCTGCGAGCGCCCGAACCCCTTCGGCATCGATGCTCATCTCCACATCATGGGGCGTCTCCTCAAAGCACCACCGCGTAAGCGGTCCGGCACTCGTCTGCCGCACGCGCAGCGACCCCACATGATCGATGATGCCCTCGATGCGCAGCCGCTCCTCATCCGGACCGCTTTCATAGAGCAGAACCCTCGTCTCGTGCCGTTCGTCCATCGCTCCTCCTCTATCGAACATGTGTACGCTATTACTGTACCATAGAATAAGAACATGTGTTCGTGTTTTTGAAAGATTGCAATCTTTCTCAGCGCAGAGGTGCTAGGATGCTTTGGGCACCCGTACCCTGGACGATTGGAAGCTTTCATGGCATTTCCCGTGTTAGATATGCACTGCGACACCGCCGACCGCATCGCCTGGCCCTCACTCGACCCGCTGTTTTACCAGCGTGCGGGCCATGCGCAGTTCAATCCCGATGACCCTGCCGCCGCCGAGGACACCGCGCTCGACGATAACGGCTGCCACCTCTCGCTCAACAAGATGGGGGATATCCCGTGGGCGCAGTGCTTCGCCTGCTTTATCTACGACGAGTTTTCCCCCGAGGAGTCGATCGCGTTCTACCGTCACGTCATGGGCCATCTCGACGATGAGATCCGTGCGCACGCCGACCGCATCGCGCAGGCGCGCACCGCGGCGGACATCCGCCCTCGCCTGGAATCGAGCGGGCACGTGGCCGTGCGCACCATCGAGAACGCGCGCCTGTTCGCCGACGATCCGGACCTCGTCGGCGCGCTTGCAGACGAAGGCGTGCTCATGGCCTCCTTGAGCTGGAATGCGCGCGGTCCGCTCGCAAGCGGCAACGACGCGCCCGAAGCGGGCATCACCGAGCTGGGAGCCGAGATCATCCGCCGTATGGAAGACGCGCGCATGGTTCTCGACGTGTCGCACCTCAACGACACCTGCTTTGCAGACGTGCTACGCCTGACGAAGCGCCCCTTTGTCGCCAGCCATTCGAACAGCCGCGCCGTCTGCGGGCATCCGCGCAACCTCACCGACGCCCAGTTCGCTGAGATCCGCGACCGCGGCGGCGTGGTGGGCCTCAACTACTGTCCCGACTTCCTGCGCGACGACGCCTCGTCCGTCGAGCCCACGTTCGACGACCTGTGCCGTCACGTTGAGCACTGGCTCGATCTGGACGGAGAGAACTCGGTCGCCCTCGGCAGCGACTTCGACGGGACGGACTTGCCGTCCTGCATCTCGTCTGCCGCCAAGGCGCCCGAGCTCCAAGCGGTCTTTGCCGAACGCTTCGGCGAGGAGATCACGCGCAAGCTGTGCTACGAGAACGCCCTGTCGTTCTTCGAGCGCTGGGGACGGTAGCAGAAGCCCGATAACCCCGCGGCGCCCCCGCCATCGGGAGCGCCGCGGGGCTCTTCCACAAAAACGGCGACGAACCCCATCGGTTCGTCGCCGTTTTGCTTGCGTATGGTACTCGCCTCACCTACGCGCGCGGCTCGATGCGCTCGCGGCCTCCCATGTAGGGGCGCAGGACCTCAGGAATCGTGATGGATCCGTCGGGGTTCTGGTAGTTCTCCATGATGGCGGCCATGGTGCGGCCCGTGGGCAGACCGGAACCATTCAGCGTGTGCACGAAGCGCGTGCCCTTGAAGTGCTCGGGATCGCGGTACTTGATGTTGGCGCGGCGAGCCTGGAAGTCACCGCAGTTCGAGCAGGAGGAGATCTCCTTGTAGCTGTTGTAGCTCGGCAGCCACACCTCGATGTCGTAGGTCTGGCGCGCGGAGAAGCCCAGGTCGCCGGTGCACAGGCTGATCACGCGATAGGGCAGCTCGAGCAGCTGCAGGATGTGCTCGGCCTCGGCGACCATGGACTCGAGCTCGTCGTCCGACGTCTCGGGCGTGGCGAACTTGACCATCTCGACCTTGGTGAACTGGTGCTGGCGGATGATGCCGCGCGTATCGCGGCCGGCGGAACCAGCCTCCTCGCGGAAGCACGGGGTGCCCGCGGTGTACCACAGCGGCAGGTCGGCGGCGTCGAGCACCTCGCCGGCGTGCAGGTTGGTGAGCACAACCTCGGCGGTGGGAATCAGGAACTGGTCGTCGCCCACGTGGTAGGCGTCGTCCTCGAACTTGGGCAGCTGGCCCGTGCCGTACATGATCTCGCGGTTGACGACCACCGGCGGGATGAACTCGCGGAAGCCGGCAGCCAGGTGCGTGTTCAAGAAGAAGCTCTCGAGAGCGCGGTCGAGCGTGGCGCCGTCGCCGGACAGCACCGTGAAGCGACCGCCGGAAAGCTTGGCGCCGCGCTCAAAGTCGAGGATGCCGAGATCCGTGCCCAGATCCCAGTGCGGCTTGGCCTCGAAGCCCTCGGCAGCGAAGTCGCGCGGCGTGCCCCAACGACGGCGCTCGGGGTTCTCGGTCTCGTCCTTGCCCACCGGGGTCGCCTCATACGGCAGGTTGGGCAGGTGCGCCATGAAATCGGTGAGCTGCGCCTCGAGCTCGGAGCGGCGGGCGGCAAGGCCCTCGATCTTCTCGTTGACCTCGCGCACGGCCTCCTTGGCCGCCTCGGCCTCGTCGCGCTTGCCCTCGCGCATGAGCACGCCGATCTTCTTGGACTCAGCGTTGCGCGTGGCCTGCAGCTCCTCCACCTCGGCGATCACCGAGCGGCGCTCGTCGTCGAGCTCGAAAAACTTCTCACGGTCCCACGAGGTCTGGCGATGCGCCATGGCGGTATCGATCGCGTCAGGGTTCTCGCGGACATATTTGATGTCAAGCATGATGCCTCCAGTTGGAACGCGCCCGCCCGAATACTGCACCGATGTGCAATTCAGGTTGGCGTCATGACTGTGCACAGGCAAGTATATACTTGTGTGAGTTTTTTCCGAAGTAAGAAGGCGAGAAGGCATCAGATGGACGCGTTTTTTTCCTTTTTGTTCGGCACGCGCGAAGGCGTAGCCGTGCTGTTCGTGGCAGGTATCCTCATTTTCGGCATCGTGGCCTTCGTGCTCGAGAAGCGCACGCATAAGCTCTATGTCGACCGCGGGCCCAAAGAAGACGGCGACGACGATTTCTGGGGATAGGAAACCGCTCGAACGAAACCGATGGGTAACGAGGCAGCGTCCTCGCGCCGGCAGCACCGGCACGAGGACGCTGCCTCGTCGTTTTCGACCCGCTACCGGCCTATAACCCGGGGTACAGCGCATGCGCGGCGAGCAGCTCGTCCACGCGGGCGCGGACGGCGCGCACGACCTCGTCGTCTTGCGCATGGAACACCGTGCGCGCAATCAGAGCGCCGATCTCGTGGAACTCCGCCTCGGTGAAACCGCGCGTCGTGGCGGCCGCGGACCCCACGCGGATACCGCTGGTCACGAACGGAGAGCGCGGCTCCCCGGGGATCGCGTTCTTGTTGACCGTCAGCCCCGCCCGTTCCAGCACGCGCTCCGCGTCTTTTCCCGTCACGTCCGCCGGCGTCAGGTCCACCAGGCACAGATGGTTGTCGGTGCCGCCGGACACCAGGCGCAGCCCGCCCTCGGTGAGTCCCTCTCCCATGGCGGCGCAGTTGGCGACCACGCGGTCGATGTAGACGGCGAACTCCGGGCGCAGCGCCTCCCCGAACGCCACGGCCTTGCCCGCAACCACGTGCATGAGCGGTCCGCCCTGCGTGCCGGGGAACACCGCCTTATCGATGGCGCGCGCAAGCTCCTCGTCATTCGTGAGGATAAACCCTCCGCGCGGCCCGCGCAGCGTCTTGTGGCTCGTCGAGGTCACGACATCCGCGTACGGCACCGGCGACGGATGCGCGCCGGTCGCGACGAGGCCGGCGATGTGCGCCATGTCGATCATGAGGCGCGCGCCGACGCTTTTCGCGATCGCGGCCATGCGCTCGAAGTCGATCGTGCGCGGATAGGCGCTCGCCCCGCCGACGATCAGCGCAGGGCGCTCGGCATGCGCTAGGCGCTCGAGCTCGTCGTAATCGATCGTCTCCGTCTCGAGGTTGAGCCCGTAGGGGATGAACCGATACAGGCTGCCCGAGAAGTTGACCGGGCTTCCATGAGTGAGGTGGCCGCCCTGATCGAGGCTCATGCCGAGCACGGTGTCGCCCGGCTTGATGAGCGCCGTGTACGCCGCCATGTTGGCGTTCGCGCCCGAATGCGGCTGGACGTTGGCGAAGCGACAGCCGAACAGCTCGCATGCCCGCGAGCGCGCAAGGTTCTCCACGCGATCGACCTGCTCGCAGCCGCCGTAATACCGGCGCCCCGGATAACCCTCCGCGTACTTGTTGGTCAGCACGCTGCCGACCGCTTCCATGACGGCAGGGCTGCAGAAGTTCTCCGATGCGATGAGCTCGATGGAGGTGCGCTGCCGTCCGAGCTCGGCGTCCATCAGGGCCGCGAGTTCGGGATCGGTTGCCTTCAGATGCTCGAGTGCCATGCGTACCTCCTTGTGCCATCGCGTCAGGAGACGCGGGATGCAGAGCAATGTTTTCACCCTACGCCGAGGGGCGTCTATGCGCCAGAGCCAATCGATGGGCGCACCCGAACACTCCGTGCGCGGGACGGCGTTCTCGAAAATCTCTGTTAGACCACCGTGGATACGGGGCGCTTCCGTTCCGGCTCGCAGGGGCCGCAGGTGCCGCCGGATGGGTTAAAACGAACCCGTCCCCAAGCAGCTCACCGCGATGGGTTGGAGCGAACCCGTCCCCAAGCAATCCACCCGCCATTCGCACTGACCAAGCGCTTACCATGCTCGCGCGCGCAGCCGGTATATACTTGCATCAGCATTGAACCCAACGGGAAAGCGAGGCGCCCATGAGCCGTCATGATTCCCATATCGACCCGTTCAACGCCGGCGAGCCCGAACTCCCGTGGGAGGCACCCGATGAGGTGCCCGCAGACCAGCTCGACACGGGTCCGCAGAGCGTGGACGGATATCAGAGCCCCGTTAAGCAGCCCGATGCCTACGATGCGCCCGATAAATCCGAATCATCCGCAAAAACCCGAACCAGACCTGCCAAGAGGCGTCCACAGAAGCCCTGGACCAACCGGAGCCCGCGTCCCGAGGAGCCCCGATCCCCTCGCAAGAAGCGCGGATGCGGATGCGGCACCGTCATCCTCATCTTCCTCATCATCGACCTCGTCTTTTTCGGCATCGGCTCCATCCCTATGTGCACCAGCGGGGCCCTTTCGGAGCTGATGGGCGATGATGCGCCGGTGGCATGGGATTCCGAGTTCCTGTCCACCGATGCCGCAGATCCCGATGACCCCACCGATGACGAAGTCGCCGTCGAAGAGCAGGCACGCGCCCTGCTCGAGACCATCGCCGCCCCGGACAGCCGCGCCCGCACTCTCATCATGGAGGACTTCGCCCAGATGTTCCAGCAAACCCTGGGCTACACTCCCTATGACTTCGGCATCGATCCCGGTAGCTATGCCGACTGGGCTCTCACCGACTTCAGCTATACGATCACGGACGTCTACGCTTTCGATGACAGCGGCGATGAAGCGGACGGCTCGGTGTTCTTTGACGCCACGACGCGCGACGCGCGCGGCTTTACCGACGAGTTCTATATGCGCGTATTCGACTACCTGCAAGAACAGGGCCTGACCGACAGCACGGTTGTCATGCCCAACGACCAGCAGCGCGCCGAGGTCCAACGGTTATTCAACGAAACGCTCGCCAGCCACGAGCAGGGGCGCACCGAAACAGAGGTCGCCATGCTCGAGTTCACGCGCGAAGGCGATACATGGCAGGTGACCGACGAGAGCTACACGGATACCGCAAGATACCTGTTCTACCTGTATTCGTAACGCTTAACGACGCGCTGCGCGAGGGAATCCGCATATCAGGAACGTGTAAGGGTTGCGCCATCTCCGGGCTGCAGGCCTGGATTCCATATACCGTGAAAGCATCAGATCCGTCGCGATGAAGCCGCCCGTCGATGCTATGGCGCAGCTCGTCATCGACCCAACGACGACGGCATCCTTGAGCATCGAGCGGGCACTCGTCCCAAAAGGAGGATTGTATGCGCGCGCTTGTTGTGTACTGCTCTCAAACAGGTTCGGCACAGACCTACGCCGATTGGCTCGCCGAGGACCTTGGCTGCCCGTGCGTGCAGCTCGACCGGCTTGACCGTGACGGAGCCGATGCCGACCTGATCGTGCTGTGCACCTGGTTCCACGCCGCCTCGATGAAGGGCTCCAAGCAGTTCAAGGCGTATATGGCCGCCCATCCCGAAAAGCGCTACGGCGTGGTGGGCGTGGGTGCCACGCCCATGCCGTGCGACGAATGGCCCGAAAGCGAGATCGAGGAGGCGTTCCGCCGCTCCTTCCCCGCCGCGGAATATCCCGATCTCCCTTGGTGCTACTGCCAGGGGAATTTTCACTTTGAAAAGCTCGGCGCACTCGACAAGATCGCCATGCGCATCTACTTCCGCATGCTCGAAAGCCAGATCAAGCAGGGCGAGACGCGGCAGGTCACCGCGCTGCAGAGCATGCGCGAGGGTTTCGACGGGTGCGATCGGCGCTATCTGAAGCCGTTCGTCGAACGCCTGAAGAAGCTCTAACCGATGCAAATTGGGGGACGTACCTTCCGCATGCACTTCTGCACGCCGAAGGTACGTCCCCCATTTGCATAAGTGCAAGCCGAAGGTACGTCCCCCAATTTGCATCCGCGGGGATGAGGGCAAGCGTTACCTGTGCGAGGCGGCCCGCGACTCCTCGCCGGCGACGCGGGCGATGTGCATGGCGAGATAGCCCACCTCGAGCTCGCTCACCGGCGTGCCCATGAGCCGCTCCATCTCAGCGCACACGGCCTCTGCGGCCCGATAGCTGCTGGGCGCGCTCAGCTTGATGGTCTCGTTCACGTCGATGCTCAGCCGCTCCCCGCGGATGATGCGCGTGACCATGTACTTCACATGCGTCATGAGGCGGTTGTAGTCGTAAGACGACACATCGATGGCGCTGCCGGTGAGCCGTTCCACCGCGCCGATGCACGCGCGCGTGAGCTGTGCGACCTGTATAGCCTGCTCCACATGGCCGTCATCGAGCGACGAGTGCACGTGCAGGGCGATAAGCCCCACCTCGTCGTCACCCAGCTCCACGCCCATCCGGTCTGCCAGCTCGGCCACGCCTCGCCGCGCCACCTCGAACTCGCGCGGGAACAGCGCGCGGATATCCTCGGTGAGCGGGTTGCTGAGCCCTCCGCCCTCGCGCACGCGCGCCACGGCGAAGGCAAGGTGGTCGGCAAGCGGCAGCAGCATCTTGGGATCCGCCTTGCCGAAGGTGTCGCGCACGTCCTCGTAGATCCCCTCGGCCACGTCGAGCACGACCGGGTCTATCCGGGCGAGCAGGTCGTGCGCGTCGCCGCGACCGCCGGCAGCCTGCGACAGCAGGTAGCGCTGCGGCTCCACGGCCCCTCCGAAATCCTCCACGCGCTCGCCCGGCTTGCGCCCGAAGCCGACGCCGCGTCCGACCACCAGGTACTCGCGCGCATCGTCCATATTGAACGCGAGCAATGCGTTGTGGTTGAGCGGTTTGGTGATGCGGTACATACGGCCGTCTCCTTAGGCGAAGCGCTGGTCAATTCGTTGTCGCGCGCGATGCGCCGACCCCGCCGTCATCCTCAGGCGGCGGCATCCCGGCCGCGCAGCGCACCGGGATGCCGAAGAGCCACGCCCCCTGTTACGCCTCGTAGATATCGACGGCGAGCAGGTCGTCTCCCTGGTTCACGTGACCGAACGCAAGCTGACGGACCTTGTGGCGATCGTCCATGTCGGTGATGAGCACCGGCGTGGAGATGCTGGGGGCGTTCTCGCGGATGTAGTCGAGATCGAACGTCAACAGTGTATCACCGCGCTTGACCTCATCGCCCTGCGCCACGTGCGCCGTGAACGGCTTGCCGCCGAGCTTGACGGTGTCGATGCCCACATGGCACAGCACGCCCGTGCCGTCCGGGAGCTCCAAGCCGACGGCGTGCTTGGTCTCGAACACGAAGGCGACCTTGGCGTCGCAGGGGGCCACGAGCTCGCCGACCGCGGGCACCACGCAGGCGCCGTCGCCCATCATCTTCTCGGCGAACACCGCGTCGGGGCAGGCGGTGAGCGCCAGGGCCTCGCCGGTCAGCGGGCTGCCCAGGGTGATGGTGGCAACCGGCTCGCGCGGGGTCTCGGGCTCGGCGGGGGCATCCTGCTCAGCGGCGGCCGAGGCATCGGATGCGGAGCTTGCGGGATGTGCGGCCAGGTAGGCCTCGAGGTTCGTCTTGATGACGTTCACCTGCGGGCCGTACACGACCTGCACGCCCTCGCCGCGACGGATGACGCCGGCGGCGCCGGTGCCCTTGAGCACGCCTTCCTGGACCTTGGTTCCGTCGTGCACCGTCACGCGCAGGCGCGTGGCGCAGCAGTCGACGTCGCGGATGTTGGCGACACCGCCCAGGCCCGCGGCGATCTGCGCGGAGCGCTCATCATCGGACGAGGCGGCAGGGGCGCCGTCGGCGGCGTTGCCCTCCTTGCGGGCGTTGTAGTCGGCCTTGGTGTAGAGCTTGGTCTCGGCGTCGCCCTCCTCGCGACCGGGGGTCTTGAAGTCGAACTTCTTGATGAGGAAGGTGAACAGCAGGTAGTACACGGCAAAGAACGCGATGCCCAGCGGGATGATGAGCAGCCAGCTCGTCTTGTCGTTGCCCTGCAGGATACCGAACATGAACAGGTCGAGGAAACCGCCGGAGAAGGTGAGGCCGACGGTGATGTTGAGCAGGTAGCACAGCATGTAGGCGAGGCCCGCGAACACCGTGGAGATACCGAAGAGCACGGGCGCCACGAACAGGAACGAGAACTCGAGCGGCTCGGTGATACCGGTGAGCATGGAGGTCAGGGCAGCGGAAAGCAGCAGGCCGCCGACGGCCTTCTTGCGCTCGGGCTTGGCCGCCTGGTACATGGCCAGGGCGGCACCGGGGAAGGCGAAGATGTACAGGACGAACTCACCGGTGAAGCACCAGGTGCCAGCGGTGGAGAAGTGGGTGACGGTGGGGTCGGCGAGCTGGGCGAAGAAGATGTTCTGGGCGCCGTAGACCATCTGGCCGGCGACCTCCATGGAGCCGCCCACGGCCGTCTGCCAGAACGGCAGGTAGAACACGTGATGCAGGCCGAAGGGAATGAGCAGGCGCTTGATCATGCCGAACAGGAACACGCCCACCGGGCCGGCGCTCGCCACCGCGTAGCCGAGCGCGTTGATGCCCTCCTGCACGGGCTGCCAGACGAAGAACATCGCGATGCCCACGAACGTGAACACCACCGTGGAGATGATGGGCACGAAGCGCGAGCCGCCGAAGAACGACAGCGCCTGGGGCAGCTGAATCTTATAGAACTTGTTGTGCAGAGCAGAGGTGCCGAGGCCCACGATGATGCCGCCGAAGGCGCCCATCTGCAGCGAGGTGATGCCGAGCACGCTCGCGGTGGCGCCGTCGATGAACTGCTCGACCCCGCCGGTGAGGTCGATCATGGCCGAGATGGCCGAATGCATGACGAGGAACGCCACGGCGGCCGAGAGCGCAGCGACCTCCTTCTCGGCGCGGGCCATGCCGATGGCCACGCCCACGGCGAAGATGAGCGGCAGGTTGTCGAAGATGACGCCGCCGCAGGCCGACAGCACCGTGAAGACATCCCATGCGATGGTGCCCGGGCCCATGATGCCCAGCAGGTTGTAGGTCGCAAGCGTCGTCTCGTTGGTGAACGAGCTGCCGAGGCCCATAAGCAGGCCGGCAACGGGTAGGACCGCGATGGGGAGCATGAACGAGCGCCCCACGCGCTGAAGGATTCCGAAGATCTTGTCCTTCATGTGCGCCTCCTTGAGGTCGTGCGCCCTTGCGGGCGCGGGCTTTTCCGGGCGGGCGCCCGGAAGGTTCGTCGCCGGCTCAGGGAGTGCGCGGATGCTGCGGCGTGTCGCGGGCCCGATGCCCGGCTGGTTCTCGGCATGAAAAAAGCACCGACCTGCGACATATCCGCAACGACGCCATGCGCCGCCCATGAGCCGAAGGTTAGTGCCTGCTTGCCAGTTACACGCCTCGTTATGCGATTCGATGCCATTGTGCCGTGCGGACGCGGGCTGCCAAGACCGCCGCCGGCGAGCGGTCGGTTTTTACGGACGAACGGCATGAGCTTTATGAGGGACCTGACGGCGATCTCAGTTTTTGCAAAGTCTGCTTGTCTTTTTTTGCAAAGTAGACTATGCTTTTCTTGCAAAGCAAACTTGACATTTGAAAGAGGTCGCCATGGACATGAACACCGTCGCCGCACTCGCAGCCATCCTCCTGTGCACATGCGGGGCGCTCGCCCGAATCCGAGACGGGCGCCGTCGTGCCCCCGGCACCCGACGCTAGCATGCGCACGCGCATCAAGGAGCTGCGCCGCGCAGCCAAGCTCAGCCAGGCGGAACTCGCCGACGCGGTCGGGACTACGCGCCAGACGATCACATCCATCGAGGTCGGAAAGTACACCGCCTCGCTTCCCCTGGCGTACAAGATCGCCCGGCATTTCGGCCTTTCCATCGAAGAGGTCTTCGATTTCTCCGAGATCGACGAGGAACTGTAAGGAGCAGCACCCATGAATCCGTTCGAAACGCTTCGCCGAAGTCTATCGTTGTTCGATGAACCGGAAGGGGTACCCATGAAACGCACTCTCGAGACCGTGCGCGCCGATGTCCGCCGCCGTCTGCGCCGCGAGACCGCCTCCGCAGCCGTCATCTGCGGCTCCCTGATCGCCCTCGGCGTGCTCAGCGCCAGCGACAGCCTCCCCGCCCTGCACGACGACATGCGCGTCTCGGGGTTTCTCGCCGGCTTTCTGACGGGCCTGTTCGCCGTGGCCGGCGTCATCACCATCCGTCGGATCGTCGACATGCGCCGCGCGCTGCGAGACGATGCCGCGCTGCGCCGGCTCCATGCCAAGGAGCATGATGAGCTGCAAGCGCACATGGAGCGGGAGATCGCCCGGACGTTCATCCAGATCATGCCCGCCCTGGCCGTGGTCGCCATCTTCGCCGGTGCGCTCGTGGGCCTCGAGGCCATGGCCGCCGTCGCCGCGACGCTCGTGTTCCTCTCGCTCGCCCTGCTCGCGGTGAAGCTGTACGTCAAAGCGGGCTACCGCCACGAGGTCGCCGAGGACGCCTAGCGTGCCGTCAGCTTTGCCATCGAGGTGCCAGGGCGGTGCGCGGCGTACACGCCTTTTTCGACAAAACGCACCGTCGAATTATCCCAGTACCCACGGTAGACCCTGCTCTCGACCCCATCGAGGTTGAGCTGGTACATCCTGAACACGACGGGGATGTCTTTCGGCTGCCATTGCTCCTCATAGGAATATCGGTACCTCATCCCCACGTTGCGCATGACCCCGCCGCTTCTGGGATTGTTCCTATCATGCGTCGCCGTCACAAACGGCATGCCGTCTCGTTTCACCCGCTCGATGACGGCCCGCGCGGCCTCCGTCGCAATTCCCCGATGCCAGAACTCCTTGCGGAGCCCGTAGCCAAGGTCATGGTGCTCCTCCATGGAGACGTTTATGTAACCGATGGGGCATCCTTCTTCCTTCAGGCATATCGCATAGGCATACGCCTGCGGCAGCGCATACAAGGGGGCGTACCGACCCTCATAGAACGCCTTCGTTTCCTCGAGGCTCTCAACGGGGTACCACGGCAAGAACCGGTTGGCCTCCTTATCCCGAAGGATCAGGAACAATGCGTCGAGATCCCGTTCCGTAAATGCGCGCAATACCAGACGCCTGGTCTCCAAGGCGGGCGCATTCATCCACATCTCCCTTAGCCGACACATGCACGCTCGTGCTCTTTATCCCATCATAGCGCCGGACCGTTTTGCGCACTCAGCTTTGGTGAGCCTCTCGCCATGCCCGTCCCCGCCGCAAAGGACAGCTTGGGGCGCATGGGGCACGCGCCTCAAGTCCTCAACAAAACACCAGCTCAGAACCCCTGACAAGAACTCTTGTCAGGGGTTCTGCCATCAGCCGGGCGCCTGTCGGGAACCTTTGATGGTAAAGTGGGACGCGCCATGCCACCCTGCGAGGTGAAGGACGGGCACGCGAGGACCCGAAAGGAGGGACATGATGGACACGATGCAGATCGGGGCGCAGATCAAGCGACACCGCGGCGAGCTCGGCCTGTCGCAAGACGGCCTTGCCGCCAAGGTCTACGTCTCGCGCCAGACGATCTCGTCATGGGAGACGGGCAAGACCTATCCCGATGTGCAAAGCCTCCTCATGCTCTCCGAGCTCTTCGGCGTGACCGTCGACGACCTCGTGAAGGGAGACCTGGAAACCATGAACAAGGCTATCGACTCCGACATCATCTTGATGAAGCGCTTGAGCATCGCCATCCTCGGCTTCTTGCTGCTGATGCTCGCATGCCTTATCTGGCTGAGCGTGCAGATGATCGCGTGGGACTGGACCTTTGCGCAGACGATGCCCACCGCCCTGCTCGCGCTTTCCATGTGGGGCATCGCCATGTTCTTCGCCGTCTGGACGGAGCGGATCAAGAAGGACCGAGACCTCATCACCTATCGGGAGATCAAGGACTTCCTGGCGGGCCGCACGGTCGACCGCAGCACGGAGCGCGGCCGGCGCGAGCGCATGATCCCGGGCTGGATGAAGATCGTCCGCACCGTGGGCCTCACGCTGCTCGCAGCCGCTATCGGGGCGTTCTTTGGATACGGCGGCGCGGCGCTTGTGGACCATCTGATGGGATAGGGCGCCGCGACGGATCTTTCGCATTCCGGCAGGCTGGAGCTCGAACCCATCCGCCTCACGCCTGCGCCACGCTGCGCGCAACCACCGGTTGACATCTCTTGAGGGCCGAGCCGGCCGAAACTCCCTGCAGCCCGGTACAATCGGGATGACCCCGGCCAAGGGAGGCACCTATGAAGGCAGACACGCGCAACGATCGCACGCCGTCCATCGCCTGTGGGCTGGCCGAGCGCCTGGGCGCACGCAGGCGCGAGCGCGGACTCACCCAGGGCCAGGTCGCCGTCCGCCTCGGGATAAGCAGGCAGGCGGTCTCCAAGTGGGAGCACGGGCAGTCCGCCCCGGACCTGGACAACCTTGCCCGCCTGGCCGACCTGTTCGGCTGCACCGTCGATGAGCTGCTGGGAGGCGCCGTTTCCGGCGATGGGCCCGGCGACCGCCACCCGGCGCACCAGCAGGCCCCCGCCATGCAGACGCCCGCCGAGTCCGAGCGCATCGCATCCGACCGCCGCTTCATCGCGGGCGCCACCCTGGGGCGCGGAGCGCTCATAGGGCTCGGGCTCGCCCTCATGCAGCTCGCCCACGACCCCTCGCCGCGGCAGGACGCGGGGCCGCTCGCATGCGCCTACCTCGTCTTCATCCTGCTTTGCGCCATCGGCCTGTCCGTCTGCAGCCTTCGCTACACGAAGCGCGGCGGCCCGAAACGAATCATCCTGTTCGACCTCGCCGCCATCCTGATGGTCTCCATCGTGCCGCATGCGCTCGGGGGAGCTCCGACGGTACTCGCCGTCTGCGGCATCATCGCCCTGGCGCTCACGGTCTGTGCGTCCAGCATATACCGCTGGTGGCTGCTCTATCAGCGCGTATGGAACCCCGTCGAGGATCTCCGCGATCCCTGGGGGCGATCTGCGCACTAGGGAAACGCTGATCGAAGGGCTTCGAGCCCCACGGAGCGCCGCGGACGGGCGAGACGATACGCTATAGGCACGCCGCCCCGTCGAAAGTACGCTATGGGCACGTTTTTCGCCCGAAAGCGTGCCCATAGCGTACCGTGGATGGGTCGACGTGCCATATGCGTACCGTCGATCCGGACGGGCCCCGGGATGCGCGGCACGGAGCGATCGGGGGCAGGGCGCTTCGACCGGCGTTTGCCCCATGCGGTTTGCGGCGGGATAATCGTATCGACCGCACCCGCTATCCAAAGGAACCCCGTGCACGTTCGCGTCGAACCATATTCCCCCGCCTGGGCAGCGCAGTTCAAGGCCGAGGCGGCCCGCGTCGCCCGTGCGCTGGGCGACGCCCTCCTCGAGGTCCATCACATCGGCAGCACCTCGGTGCCGGGGCTTGCCGCCAAGCCCGTCATCGACATGATGCCCGTCGTGCGCGACCTCGCCTCGGCTGACGCGCGGCGCGAAAGCCTGGAGGCCCTCGGCTACGAGTGGTGCGGGGAGTTCGGCATCCCCGGCAGGCGCTACCTGCGCAGATCATCTCCCTCCAACCCAGACCTCCGCCTGTTCCAACTGCACGTCTTCTCGCAAGACAGCGTCGACGACATCCGACGCCATCTGGCGGTGCGCGACTACCTCCGCACCCATGCGGACGCCGCCCGCGCGTACGGCGCGCTCAAGGGACGGCTCGCACGGCGTTTCCCCGAGGACATCGACGCCTACTGCGACGGGAAGGACGACTTCGTGCAGCATCTGCAGCATGACGCCGTCGCCTGGATGGCCGGACGCGTCCAGTCGCTTCCCGTCATCGCCCTGCGCGATCGGCCGGATCTGATTGAGTGCGCCGCCGAGTGGTTCTCGTCGATATGGGGCGTCGCGACAGAGGATTACCGCACAAGCATGCGCGCATGCGTGCAGGGACAGGCTGCGATTCCCCAGTGGTACATCGTGTGCGACAACGGGCGGATCGCGGCGGGCGCGGGCGTGATCGACAACGACTTCCACGAACGCCGCGACCTCGCCCCCAACGTCTGCGCGGTCTACGTGCAGCCCGAATATCGCCGTCTGGGCGTGGCAAGGCGGCTGCTCGATGCCGTCTGCCATGACATGGCGCGCCAAGGCGTGCCGCACCTGTACCTGTTCACCGACCACGATGGCTTCTACGAGCGCCTGGGCTGGCAGTTCGTAGACATGGTGCGCGACGATGACGGAGAGCTCGGACGCATGTACGCGCACCGGATGCCCGACGGGTGCGCGGAATAGCCGCTTTTTCGCGCCGAGAGACGACGTAAGAAGGAGGAGCCATGGAGCGCCGTGACGACGAGCTGGAACGCTTCTTTGCGCGCGACCAGCTCATGCTGCCAATCTACCGCGTCCTCGAGGACCGCATTTGGGCAGAGATCGGCGCCGACGTGCTCATACGCGTGCAGAAGACGCAGATCACCTTCTCGGACCGTCGCGTCTTCGGCTGTGCATCGCTTCCCATCCGGCGCAAGCGCGACTGGCCCCGCCACTGCCTCATGGTGACCTTCGGGCTCGCGCACCGCGTGGACGCGCCGCGCATCGCAGTGGCGACGGAGCCCTACCCCAACCGGTGGACGCACCATGTGATCGTGGAGCGCCCGGACGAGATCGACGACGAGCTCATGGCCTGGATGCGGGAAGCGCACGCCTTCGCGCTGAGCAAGGGAGGCACCGGCAGACCATCCGCGTGATCAGCGCCGAGAGGCCACGCTTGCCCCAAACCCCACCACGACCTTTCCTGGAGAGAACATGCCGACATTCACAGAGGACACCGTGATCAAAACCGGAGCGGCGACCAGCGACGAGCTGCTGTGCGAGGCCGCCGGGCTGCGCTGGCTCGCCGAGGCCGGGGCGCACGGCGGCATGCGGTGCGCCCGGGTCCTCTCGGCATCGCGCCGCCAGCTGGTGGAGGAGCGCATCCGCACCGGCACCCCTTCGCGCGCGGCCGCCCGGAGCATCGGCGCCGCGCTCGCCCGCACGCATGCCGTCGGCGCCCCGTGGTGGGGCTGCCCGCCTGCGGGATGCCCCGAGGGCGCTGCGGGCATCGGCCGCGCGGCGACGCCCTACGTCCCGCGCGATGAGGCGCCGTCCTCATGGGGCGCGTTTTTCGCAACCTACCGCATCCGCTACTACGTACGGATGCTCCGTGACGACGGGTCCTTCGGCCCGCGCGAGACGGACCTCCTCGAACGCGTGGCGTCCCGCGTGGAGCGCGGAGATTTCGACGCCGAGCAGCCCGCGCTCGTGCGGGAGTCGGGCGCGGTCTGCGCGCGGCTGCACGGGGACCTGTGGGCAGGCAACGTCTTGTACCTGGCCGATCAGACCGAGCCGAGCGGCGGCGCGCTGATCGACCCCATGGCATACGGGGGACACGCCGAGACCGACCTGGCGATGCTCCAGCTGTTCGGCTATCCGTACCTCGATGACGTGATCGCCGGCTACGACGAGGCCTCACCGTTGACCGACGGCTGGCAAGAGCGCGTGGGCGTGCACCAGCTGGCGCCCCTGCTGCTGCACTGCGTGCTCTTCGGAGGCGGCTATATCGGCGAGACCATCGCCGTCGCCCGCCGCTACGCGTAAGGCGGCAAGATAGAGCAGCTTTTCATCGACACCGTGTCGATGAAAAGGAACCCGTACCCAAATCGTCGACACCGTGTCGTTTGCTATACTCTGACCGTCAGCCGAGTGAAACATGGGGTTTGCAGTGCGTGTGGCGGCGCCATCGGCTCGACAGGAAGAAGGCTGAACATTGCGGATTCGCTAGGGAAACGCTGATTAATTGCTTTCGCGGCGGTCGGTTCCGTGGCGAGGCGGATGCGGGCGAAGACGAGGAAGGCGCAGTTGCGCTGCGCCGACGCAGCCTGAGCGCGCAGGCGCCCGGCACGGGGCCGACCGGCGCGGAATGAATTGATCAGTGGTTCCCGAGACACACTCATCTGAACGCACGCGTATCGTCGCTCATCCAAGGAGTATGTCTATGCAGCTTTCGCTCACCGGCGTTACCTTCGCCTACCCTTCTGCCCAAAATCCCATTCTCAACAACATCACCGTCGCATTCCCCGTCGGCTGGACCGGTCTTCTCGGCGACAACGGGTGCGGCAAATCCACCCTCGCGCGCATCGCCTGCGGACAGCTGAAGCCCGATGCCGGCTCGGTCACGCGCGGCCTTCTGTGCGTCATGTGCGCTCAGGAAGTCGACGAGGCGCCCGAGGGGCTGTACGACTTCGCGGCGGACTACGGTCGCGATGCGCGCGAGCTGCGCCGCATCTTCCGCATCGAGGACGACATGCCCTGGCGCTTCGACGAACTCTCTTTCGGCGAGCGCAAGAAGCTGCAGATTGCCGTGGCCCTATGGCAGCGCCCCGACGTGCTCGTCGCCGACGAGCCCACCAACCATCTGGACGCCGACGCTCGATCCCAGCTCACGCACGCGTTGCAGCGGTTCCGCGGCATCGGAATCCTCGTGTCGCACGACCGCGACCTGCTGGACGACCTGGTGGACCGCTGCGTATCGTTCGAGGCGGGCGGTGCGCTCGTCGTGCGGCCGGGCGGATACACGGCGGCACACGGCCAAGCCGAGCTGGAGCGAACCTCCGCCCTGCACGAGCGCGCCGCCGCCAAGGAGCACCTGGCGAGGCTCACCGCCGAGCAGGAGCGTCGCGCGCACGAAGCCGCACGCGCCGACGCACGCCGCAGCAAGCGCAGGATCGACCCCAAGGACAAGGCCGCAAAGGCAAAAATCGATCTCGCCATCTACACCGGTCAGGACGGGGCGGCGGGAAAATCAGCCGTGCAGATGAACGCGCAGGTCGAAGCCGCCCGCAAGCGGGTCGCAGCAGCGTTCGTGCACAAGCGCTACGACGGCGACCTGTGGGTTGACGCGCAGCCGAGCCGCCGCAAGACGGTGCTGCACGTACCGGCATCTTGCATCCCCTGCGGAGCAGGAGAGCTCGTCATCCCCGAGCTGTTCGTGGGGAACACCGACCACGTGGGCATCGTCGGGCCAAACGGCGCCGGCAAGTCAACGCTGCTCGCGCACGTACGCGGCCTGGTGGCATCCGATCTACCTGTGCTCGATATCCCGCAGGAAGTCGAACCGAGCGAGCGGGAGCGCCTCGTTGCGCGCATCGTCGCGCTCTCCCCCGCCGAGCGCGGGCAGGTGCTCTCGACCGTCGCGCAGCTCAACTCAGATCCCGATCGCATCCTGGAAGGCGGTCGCACGAGCCCCGGGGAGCTGCGCAAGCTCATGCTCGCCGAGGGGCTGCTGCGCCACCCGGTCCTCATCATCATGGACGAGCCCACCAACCACCTGGACCTGCATTCCACCGAGGCGTTGGAGCGGGCGCTTGCCGGATATCCGGGAGCGCTGCTGCTGGTGAGCCATGACCGAACGTTCTTGCGAGCCTGCACCTCGAGCGTCTGGGTTGTCCGCGACGGACGGGTCTCGCCCCATGCATAAGCGTGCCCGGGCGACGATCTGCCCGGGCATCCGCCTCTCACGCACGCATGGGAGGAATCGACCCCGTCCTGAAACGCGCCCTCTAGAGGGAGCGCAGCCAGCGCACCTCGAACGGGGCGAGCCCGAGCGACCCGTCCAGCTCAACCGGCGCGGCTCCGCGATCGAGCAGGTCGGCAAACGACCCGCGCAGCTCGTCGGCCTGCAGGGTAAAGGGCTCGTCCACGGCGTTCACCGCCACCAGCACGCGCTCGGCAGGATGCTCGCCATCCATATCCGCCGCGCGCTCGAACAGCAGCTGCTTGTTGGTGATGACCACGTTGCGGTAGGACCCATAATTGAGGGCGCGGCTGTCGGCGCGCGCTGCTATGAGCCCCTTCAGGTACTCTGTCAGCTCGTTCGGCTCGGGCTCGACGAACTCGGGACGCAGGTCGTAGTCGTCATGCGCGCCCTTCACGCCGGCCTGTCCCCATTCGCTGCCGTAGTACAGGCACGGAATGCCCGGCATGCCGAACAGCAGGCCATAGGCCGGACGGATGGCGCGCGGCTCGGTCAGGATGCTCGCCAGGCGCGTGACGTCGTGGTTATCGGCGAACGAGAGCAGGTGCAGCCCGCGATAGATGCACCACGGGTCGCCGCCGAACTGGCGATGCAGCGAGTGGGCGATCTCGAACATGTTTTGGGAGTTGAAGCTCGAGTACAGTCCCTTGTAGCACTCGTAGTTCGTGCACGAATGCAGCATCCCGTCGTTGACGATCTGGCTGTAATCGCCGTGGAGCGTCTCGCCGATGAGGACGAAGTCGCGCCCCGGCTCGCTCGCCGCAGTGATGTCGTTTGCGACCTGGCGCAACCGGCGGATGAAATCATGGTCGAGCGAATAGGCGACATCCAGGCGCAGGCCGTCGATATCGAACTCGTAGCGCCAGGCGCGCACGATGTCGAGCAGGTACTCGACGACCGCAGGATTGCGCAGGTTGAGCTTCACCAGGTCGAAGCACCCTTCCCAGCCCTCGTACCAAAAGCCGTCGCCGAACGCCGAATCGCCCTCGAAATTGATGAAGAACCAGTCACGGTAGGGTGAGTCCCAGCGCTTCTCGCGTACATCCTGGAACGCCCAGAACTCGCGCCCGACATGGTTGAACACCGCATCGAGCACCACGCGGATACCGTGGTCGTGGAGCTCGCGGACGACCTCGACAAAATCATCGTTGGTGCCCAGGCGGCAATCGATCTTGGTGAAGTCGCGCGTGTCGTAGCCGTGCGTGCTCGACTCGAACACGGGGTTGAGCAGCACGGCGCCGAAGCCCAGCTCCTCCAGGTAGTCCGCCCATTCCGCCACGCGCTTGATGCGATGCTCTTGGATGCCGTCGTTATGGAGTGGCGCACCGCAGAACCCGATGGGATAGATCTGATAGAACGTGCTCTCGAATGCCCACATGACAGCTCCTCCTTTGCCGCCTGATGCCCACAAGCAAGTAGTATACCCGTCGCGGCGCAGGCGAACCGTCCGCGGCGGATGCGGAGGCGGGTGCGGCTGATGCGGCAGGGGTCGCGGCGAGAATCAGCCCATCAAAGAACCGTTGAAATGGATGATGCCTCCCAGCATCACGACAAGGCCGATACCGCACAGCACAAGTGCCGCCACCAGCAGGATCTTGACGATTCGAGGCATCGGTCGACGTGTGCAGCACATGGCCAGCCCGATGGAGGACGCCAAGCCGACACCGAACACGATGGTACCGGCGCCGACCCATGCGGCAAGTGCCGGGAGATCATCGGGATCGACGTTGACGAGATGGTACCCGTGCAACATCGACGGGTCGCCGGATGCGATCATGAGCGCACCCGGCACCACAGTCGCGGCGCACACGACGACTGCGGCCAGAGCGCCGAGGCCGATCATGAAGGCGCGCGATGTCCCCTGCATGCTACCTCCCATCGTGACCAAGGAGCCGTTGAAGTGCACGATGGCACCCAACGAGATCCCGATGCCGGCGATGAGCAGCGCGATCCCTATGACGCTCATCCAGTCGGGCATGTCGGCGGGCGGCATCAGCAGGGCGCACCCGACGCCCGCGACAAGCAGCCCCGCGCCCGACCAGCGCGCCAGCGGAACCATCTTGGCAGGCGGCACCGACGCGTAATGGTAGCCGTGTAAGATGCGCGGATTGCCGGAAACCAGCATGTAGACGCCCGTTGCGCCCACGATAAGACCGCAGAGCATGCAGGTGATGAAGCCGCCCATCTGTTCGTCCATGACGAGCCTCCTCAAGGTCGCACATCCCATCAATCCGAAAGGATTGAGCAATCATAGCGCTCGGTGGCAACGTTGCAAGGCGCTCGCCCACACGTCGGCAAGCGGGGCCTTCAGAAGGATGAGCGGGTGCAAATCGGGGGACGTACCTGCCGCGTGCATTCTTAGGGTGCCTATGTATAGCGGAGACATACATTTTGCATACATTTATATGTATATCGCATATCGGAAGCGTACCCGCCGCACCAAAAGAATGCACGCGAAAGGTACGTCCCCAGATTTGCATAAATGCACGCAGCAGGTACGTCCCCCGATTTGCATCGATCAGCGGTCCTTCAGGATTGCGCGGATGGGCGCCGCGGTCTTGGGCAGCCAGAACTGGACCAGGGGGCCGGTGAGCAGCACGGCGACGATCGTCCCCGCGCCCACCGTGCCGCCGAGCGCAAAGCCGGCGGCCACGAAGAACAGGTCGCAGGCGACGCGAACCCAGCGGAACTCGATATTCGGAAGCTTGTCGGACAAGATGATCGCCACCAGGTCGTTCGGACCGGTTCCGGCGTTGCTGTTGATGACGATCGACATGCCGAGCGACAGCACCACGCACCCGACGAGCATGCTTGCGATGCGCAGCGCCATGGGAGACATCTCGTTGATGGCACCCTGGAGCAGCCAGGTGAACGCGTCGATGATGGGGCCGCCGCAAAACGCGCAGACCACCGTTCCGGGCTTGACGTAGCCTTTCGTGGTGAGCAGCATGACCGCCATCAAGATGCACAAGACGATCACGTGGACCGTACCGACCGTCAGCCCGAACACGCGCGAGAGGCCCTGGATGAACACGGTGAACGTATCGGTCCCGAGCGACGACTGCAAAAACAGCGTGACGCCAAGATGCGCCACCGTGAGCCCGATAAGCAAAATGACCAGGGCCTTTGCCCAATCCTGTGCGCTCCTGGCAGACGTATCCGATGCGAACTGCGCCATATGGCCCCACTTTCCGACGAGAACCGATCGGCCGCATTATCTCACGTCGGCCCCGAAACCCGCGCGACGAACGGAGCGGCTAGCCGAGCAGGCGCCGGTAGATGGCGAGATCCTCGTCGAGGAAGACGTCGAACACGACGCGAAGACCGGCATCGGGATTCGCGTCGAGCCACGCGCGAACGGCTTCGACCGCGATCTGCGCGGCCTCGGCTTGAGGAAAGCCGAACACGCCGGTGCTGATGCAGCAAAACGCGACGCTTGTGAGGCCCTCCGCCGCCGCGGCGTCCAGGCACGCCGCATAGCACCGCGCGAGCTCGCGCCGATGCCGCGCGGTGGGCGCCCCCTGCGCGCCAACGCGTCGCGACGCCTGTCGTCCACCATCGCTCCTCACCTCTTGCTCGGGAAACACCGAGTGATGCATGTTCTTGCCCGGTGTTCGCATCTGCCACAGGACGGGCGTGCTTAGCAAATGCGGGCACCGGATCCGCCCATCGTCCCACGAGTTTAGCCCTCTACACCTCGCGTGAGATGTAATGTCAACAGTTACACCATAGCGGGCGACTTCTCCACACTTCCTCCATGGTGTACTATAAACACGTACACCTCATGTCATGACACCACTATTCACACGGAAGAAAGGGAAGCCCCATGCAGATCTCGACGCGCTTCACCATGGCCGTGCACATCCTGCTCGCCATCGGCGAGTTCTCCCCCGCCACGCGCACCACGTCGACGTTCCTTTCAAAGAGCGTCAACGCCAACCCGGTCGTCATCCGGCGCGCGTTGGGCCAGCTCAAAGACGCCGGCATCATCACCGTGGAGATGGGACCGGGCGGCGCCGCGTTCGCGCGC
Source organism: Collinsella ihumii (assembly GCF_030385545.1). Lineage (NCBI taxonomy): Bacteria > Bacillati > Actinomycetota > Coriobacteriia > Coriobacteriales > Coriobacteriaceae > Collinsella > Collinsella ihumii. Next base: position 30,242 of record NZ_JAUEIQ010000003.1, read on the forward strand.
CCCGCAGAGCAGATCACGCTGCTCGACGTGTACCGCGCCGTGGAAAGCACCGAGGACCATCTGTTCAACTTCCACGAGAATCCGAACGCCGAGTGCCCGGTCGGCCGCAACATCCATGCCGTGCTCGACAGCGAGCTCGATGACGCCCAGAAGGCGCTCGAGGACCGTCTGGCGCAGACGTCCATCGCGGATCTGCTCGCCCGCATCGACACCCTGGTCGCCGAGCAGCAGTAAACGCAGGCAACGGGAGCAGCCGATCTGCCGCTCGCCATCCGGCCATAAAGCTGCGCGTCAAAGGGGCGTCCCCGACGTGCAAAAGTGCATGCTTGCAAAAATGCACGCAGAAGGTACGTCCCCCGATATGCACTATCGCAGACGGAACCTTACGCCAACGCGGACAGCACGCGGGCGATGTCGGCGTCGATGAGGATCGAGCGGCGCTCGATATCGATGGGCGCCACCGCCTCGCCCATGTTCACGCAGGCGTACGTGGCGCGCCGGTTGGAGGCCACGGCGCGCCAGAACGGGAACTTGATGATGACCGGAGTGTTGTAGCCCACGCCGAGCTCCAGGTACAGCGTGCGTGCTCGCTCGTGACGGCGCTGAAAGTCCGCCCAGCGCTCCGCGGCGCGGTGCCACCCTTCGTCCTCGACGAAGGTGCCGTCCGAGCGCAGGTTCATGCTCATGGGCCTGCCGCACACCGGGCAGTGCGGCACCAGCTCGCTCGGGACCTCCATGCGCGGGCGCATGCCGGCGGGAAGCGCATACAGGCCGTCCTCGCCCTGCACGAACACCTGCGCGCGGTTGTCGCAGGTGCCCGCATGGCACGGCTCGCTGCACTGAAGCAGGCCGTAGTCGCCCTGGGTGTAGAACAGTCGGCGCTTGTCGAAGCCGGCAAGCTGGAACTGATGGTCCACGTTGGTGGTGAGCACAAAGTAGTCGCGGTCGCGCACGAGGTCCAGCAGGTCGGCGTAGACGCTGCCCGGCGCGCGCATGTAGCGGTTGCAGTAGATGTAGCGGCTCCAGTACGCCCGGTGCTCCCCGAACGACGCGAACGGGTAGAACCCTCCCGAATACATGTCGGCAAAGCCGTAGCGGTCCACAAAATCCGAGAACCACCTGGTCAGGCACTCGCCCGTATAGGTGAGGCCGGCGGCGGTGGACAGGCCGGCGCCCGCGCCGATCACCACCGCGTCCGCGGCGTCGAGCGCCTCGCGCAGCCGCTCGATCTGAGCGGGAGTCTTGCCCGCCTTCGGGGCGCCCACCAGGCGCAGCGTTCCGTTCACGATACCTCTCCCTTCGTCGGCCGCGGTGCGGCGCATCGTCAACCGCCACCCTAGGGCGTGCCGGACGCAAAGGGAAGTAGGCACAAAAAAGTGCCTATGGCCGCATGCGTCTTGGAGCTACTGGGGACAGGTTCCCGCTACTCCCTGCGAACCATCTTCTGGTAGCGGGTCCCCCACGACTCCATGCTCTCGATGATGGGCCGCATGGACTCCCCCACCGCAGACAGACGATACTCCACATGCGGCGGGACCTCGGGATACACCGTGCGCGTGACGATCTCATCGGCCTCGAGCTGGTGCAGGTTCTCGGTGAGTGATTTTTGGCTGATGCCCTCAATGGAATGCTGCAGCTCGTTGAAGCGGTAGGGGCGGTCGAGCAGCCGCTGGAGGATGAAGATCTTCTACTTGTTGCCGATCAGACGGAGCGTCGTGGCAACCGGACAGGGCGGCAGCTCGTCTTTGCTCAACATGCGGACATCCCCTCTTCCATCCGACGCGTGCACACGCGCCCAACATCGTGCGAATCGAAATCCGCACCGTTCGCGCAGCGTGCGCCCAAAGGTCACCCTTTGGTGCCCATCCCACGATTTTGTGCGTACTTCCGCAGGTAGAGCATCAAATCGAAACTCAGTATAGCCCGCACGGAAGCGGGACGAGACGACCGAGAGGAGAAATCTCATGCGCAACGAGACCTTGATGCGCGTGGTCGCATGGGGCGGGCGCTCCGGCACCTGCGGCTCCGATGACCCGCAGGGCATCTGCGGCGTCTGCGTCCGCGGGTTCGGGCTCAACCACTCCGAGCAGGTGCTCCGCGAGGGCGAAATCGACCAGCCGTGGATCCGACGACCCGTCGTGCCGGGCATCGAATGCGTGGGCGAGGTGGCGGACGGCGGCTGCGAGGTGGGCGCCGACGAGGCGATACTCGACGACAGATCGCTTGCCGCGCGCCCCGACCGCTACGATCGCATCCTCGAGCTCGTCGGCCCGGCCACCCTGCTCGACTCGCTCCGGTGCACCGCACCCGGCGGCATCGTGTGCAACACGGGAATCTTGGGCGGTACGGAGGTCCTCGACGGGTTCGACCCCATCACGGCCATTCCCAACGGCGCCTATCTCACCGGCTTCTACAGCAGCTATCCGTCGCAAGCCGTCATGGACCGCATCTTCCGCCTTGTGGCAGAGCGCGGCACCAGGCCCGTTATCGGGGCCAGCTTCCCCTTCGACCGCATCGCGGACGCCTGCGCCCTGCAGGATGCGGGCACCGCCGACGGCAAGATCGTCGTGACGGTGTAGGGAACGCCGAACGTGTCCGCTACTATGCGGTGCGGCCCGTCCTCGCCCTGCCGAAGTTTCGGCCGAACAGCAGGCCGGCCAGCAGCAGCGAGGCGCCCAGGCCGGTATAGAAGACCGCGATGAAGCGCTCGGGGGCAAGCCCGCTCGACCGCAGCGCGACGCCCCCGGTCATCATCACCGCCATGATGGCGAACGACTTGGCATCGAAGAACCTGAGGAAGAACTGCCGCTCCTCGAGATAGGATCCGATCCGGTCGGTGTGTTTGCGCACCAGCCTTCCGAACACGAACGCCTGGAAGACGCCGAAGACCGCAAAGGATAACACCACGTTGACCATCGAAAGGTACGCCGGATAGGCCATGAGCCCGATGCGCAGGATGTTGATGCCCGCCACGCTCCATACCAGGCAGGCTATCAGCAGCAGCGTGTTGCGCTGCACGTTCATGATTGCTCTCCTTTCATACTTGTGAGCACGCGTCCTGCCGAGGCTGGCGGGCATGCCGGCACGCAGGGCGAACGATCAATACAGGACCTTGCGGACGATCTCAGTGACCGTGCTCGGATCGTAGTCTTCGCGCAGCAAGGCGGAGACCATGAGGGAGATGATCGCGTCGGCGAGACCTTCCGCCGTGAGGCGATCTGTGCACGCGTCCGGACGGACCCGGGCGTCGTGCCGCATCACCAGGCACAGGCCATCTCGGATATGGCGGAACGCCAGCTCCATCCGCCGCCTCCCGCCCGGTCGGTCGTCTTCCATGAAGCCGACTGCGTGCAGGGTGAAAAACCCGGGATAGCGGCCCGCCCCCTCCTCCATGCGCCCGTACATCCAGGCGATGCAGGCCAAGGTGTCCGAACAGGGGGCGGCGTCCTTCTGCCTGTGGAAGATCTCGTGCCAGACGCTTTCCACCGCGGCCCCCACGAGGTCTGCCTTGGAGTCGAAATAGTTGTAGATGGACCCCACCGACACCCCGCATGCGGAGGCGACGGAGCGGATGCTGAGGGCAGGCAGACCCTCACGACGGATCAGCTCACGGCTTGCCTCGAGGATCTCCTCCCTCGATGTGACGACGGTGTTCATGCGCCCTCCTTCAAAATGAACGATGTTCATTTTAGTCGCCGGGCCTCGCCGGCAAGGTACATCGCCCGATGCACACCCATTATTCAAACCTCTGTGGGTTGGTTGGGGACGGGTTCGTTTCAACCCGTCCAGAGGTCTGTTCAAAAGCGGGGCGACCCGGAAACGATATGCATCGTTTCCGGGTCGCCCCGAACGGGTACGAACCACGATGTCAGCCAACATCGCAAGGAGGTATCTATGAACACGCTCGATGCCCTCACCACGCGCCGCAGCGTCCGCAGCTATCGGAGCGATCCCGTGCCTAAAGACGCGCTCGACCGCATCATCGAGGCGGGCACCTACGCCCCCACCGGCATGGGCAGGCAGTCTCCCATCATCATCGCCATCACCGACCAGAAGGTGCGCAACGAGCTCTCCGCCCTCAACGCGAAGATCATGGGCTCAGACGGCGACCCGTTTTACGGGGCGCCCGCCGTGCTCGTCGTGCTCGCCCGCAAGGACGTGCCCACGCATGTGTACGACGGCAGCCTGGTTATGGGAAACCTCATGAACGCCGCGCACGAGCTAGGAATCGCGAGCTGCTGGATCCACCGCGCCAAGGAAGAGTTCGAGCTGCCCGAGGGCCGCGCGCTGCTCCAGGGCCTCGGCATCGACGCGGACGCCTACGAGGGCATCGGCCACTGCATCCTGGGCTATGCCGACGGCGCCGAACCAGAGCCGAAGCCGCGCAAGGAGGATTACGTGTATCGCATCGCGTGATACCGCTTGAGGAACCATCGATCGATTCATTTCGCGCCAGGCGCCCCGTGACGAGGCGCCTGGCGCGAAAGCAAGTAATCGGCGGCTCCCTAAAGCTCGGAGAGGCGCTTGACGTAGCGTCCGTGCGCCTCGTCCCAATCGGAGAATGCCTCGTCTCCGCGATGGTCGCCGACCCCATAGCGGCCCGCGAGTATCGAGCCTATGGCGCGGGTGACCTTCTGGGCACCTCGCAGGTTGAGGTGGTCGCCGGCATCATAGGTGTCCTGCTGCCAGTCGATCTCCACCTTGTCGGACCCGGTGTTGAGGTCGATGTAGTCCGCGTCCAGCTCGTCGGCGACCTGGGCGATGCGGTTGTGCCGCGCCATATTCCAGTTCTTGGTGCTCGGCGTGCTCACGAGCACAAGGCGCGCGCCTGCATTCTTGCACATCTGAGAGATCTGCTCGAGGTACGCGCGGTTGAGGTCCGCCATCGGGGCCGACTCGTCGGTCGGTTCCATATAGCCCTGCGTGTCCGCCGGCTTCGCCTCGAGCGCACGGCGCAGGCGGAATCCCTTGAGCTCATCGGTCCAGGTGTAGCGGACCGGGCTCAGGAAGTCCTCTGCGGTGAGGATCTTCCAGCGATCGTGGTACTCGAAAACGGGGAACACGTCTTTGAGCAGGCGCCGCGCCGCATCGGCCATGGAGAACCGCGCGAAGGTGCAATTGGTCTCCAGCACCACGACGCGCGGCGTCTGCCGCTTCAGCGCGCGGGCGAGCAGGGTGCGCGTGTAGCACAGCCGCTGCGCCGCGGTGGCGCTCACGTACGACGTGATGCCCCGATCGCCCCACAGCTGCAGCGGGGAAAACGAGCTGAACGCCTCGGAATCACCGAGGAACAGCACGTCGACGCTGCCCTCGCGCTCGCCCATCACGCCGTTGGCGCGCGCGTCGATCTGCCCGAACTCCCGCTGGTTGTTCTTGGGCATCACCACATGCGACAGCACGGCCAGCACCACCAGAAACACCGCCACCGCCGCCACGGTGCGCAAGGCGTACCGCAGGGGCAGGGGCAGCCCCTTGTTTCTCTGAATCATGTCATCTCCCATCCAACGGGCGGCGGGCACGGAAGCATCGCGTCCGGCACCCGCCGCCCCCTATCAGAACTGTGCGTACATGGGGTCAACCGGCTGGTAGTTCTCGCCGTACGCCCCGAACACGATGGCGACCAGAAACAGCGTCATGACCACGGCTGCGCGCCCCGCATAAGGCGCCGGGCACAGCCGGGCGAGAGGATGGACGCCGCTCTCCCGCGCGCGCCCCACCGCAGCCAGAACCAGGATCGCCACGGCAACCAGGGCGAAGTCCGCGGCGTCCATGCCCAAGCCGAGGACGGTGCCGTCCGCAGCCGATGCGAACGTGAACCCGCCCACGAGGCGGCCGAGCATGGCCAGCGCGTCGCCGGCGCTCGAGGCTCGGAAGATGAGCTCGCCCACCACGATCACCGCGAGCGTGCGCACGCGCTGCCACGCGCGCCAAGCGGCACCTGAGCGCGACACGCCCATGCGGCCGCAGATCGCGTCCCCCGCCAGGCCCGCGAACCCTCCGAGCCAGATGAGCACGAAGTAGTAGAGTCCGAACAGCAGGTACTGGCTGCCCGCGCCGTGCCATATCCCGTTGCCGAGCCACACGCAGCCGAGGGCGATGCCGCTCGCGGCAAGCGGCCCCACGCGGTTGCCGAGCACGCGGCGGGCGGCGCCGGTCACGCGCTTGACGGGAGCGCTCAACGACACCGGGTAGAACACGTAGTCGCGAAACCATGCGCCCAAAGAGATGTGCCAGCGCTGCCAGAACTCCGCCGCCGTGCGCGACGCGAAGGGCTGGCGGAAGTTCTCAGGCACCGTCACGCCGAAGATGCGCCCCGCGCCGACGGCGAAATCCATCGTGCCCGAGAAATCGCAGTACAGTTGCAGGGTGTAGAGGGCGGCCGCCAGGGCGATGACACCCCCGTCGTAGGCGGCATGGTCGGAAAACACCGTCTTGACCAGAACGTTCACGCGATCGGCCACGACCATCTTCTTGACCAGACCCCACATGATGCGCACCGACCCGCTCCACAGGCCGTCGACCGTAATGGGCCTGCCCGCCGAAAGGCTCGTGCCCACCTGGCCGTACCGGGAGATCGGACCCTCCATGACCTGCGGGAAAAACGACAGGAACAAGGCGAGCCTCAACGGGTTGCGCTCCGCCTGCACCCCGCCTCGGTACACGTCGACCACGTACGAGACCGCCTGCAGCGAGTAGAACGAGATGCCCATGGGCACGCCGATACCCGAGATGTCCAGCACTCCGCCTGCGGGCACGAAGTGGGGCAGATAGCGCAGCACCGCCAACAGGCCGATGTTGACCGCCACGCCCACCGTCACGGCGCCGCGACGATAGCGGCGATAGCGACGCTTCACCGCGCGTCGGGCATCCGCGTCCGCAGCCGCCGCGCGCGCCGCCGCCTGCTGCCGATCCAACGAGGAAAGCGCCAGGCCCACCAACCAGATGGATACGGCGGAGAGCAGCACGAACGCGATGAGCACCCCGCTGACGCTCGCGTAGAACACGCAGCTCGCGGCCAGCAGCACGTAGGGGCGCACGCGCGGGGGCACCAGCTGGTAGAGCAGCACGGTGAGAGGCAGGATGACCCCGAGCATCGCCACCGAGAAATACGATTCCATAGCGATCGTCCCCGAAGCCGACAGGTCCTACAGATCGGCCGCGCGCAGGCGGCTGACCATATCCCAGATCCCGGAGAGGGTGTTGAAGTTCGCGGGAACGATCTCCACTGCCGGGATGATGATGTCGAAGGCGTCCTCCAGCTCCGAGACGAGCGCGAGGATCGTGAGCGAATCGAGCACGCGCGCATCCACCAGATCGGTGCGGGTGCGATAGTCCTCGCCGGGCTTGAGGTCTTCGAGAATGTCGAGAATGGCGTCCATGGGTAGTCCTTTCCAATCGATTGATGCGAGACGGCGCGAACGCGCGCCGAGAATGACCGAGGGGCGGGTTGCACCCCAGCCGCGGGGGACGGGCGCAGGCGGCAGGCCGCCACTTTGGATTCGGAAGGATGGCGGGTACGGCGGTCTGCCGTCCGCGCCCGTTCCTCGCGGCTGCCCTTGAGCCGGTTACGGCGTCGGGGAGTTGAGCGGATCGGTGGGAAGCGTGTCGCGCACCAGGCGGGCATCGCCCGATCGGTCCACGACCAGCACGCGCGGCAGGTCGCGGCTCAAGAACAAGGAGATGCCCTCGGTGGCGCAGTAGGCTCCCGCCGTGCCGAACGCCAGCACGTCTCCGGTCCGCAGGCCCGCAAGCGGCATCTGCTTGGCGAGCAGGTCGTTCGCCGTGCAGAGCGACCCGCAGATGTTCCAGGCCTCGGATGCCAGGTCCGAACCTGCCGCGGGCGCCTCGTCCGCAGGCGCGCCGCCGGCTTGCGACAACAGCCGGCACGGGGGCTGGCGCATGGCCATCGACTGCCCGTAGTAGGCCAGATGGTGCATGCCGCCGTCCACGATTGCGTAGCGCGCGCCCGCGTTCTCCTTGGCGTCCTCGACGCGCGTCAGATAGGTGCCGCAGCTTGCGACCATGCTTCGGCCCACCTCAAGCGTGACGTGACCGCGCCACGCCATGCCCTCGAGCAGGCCGGCGAGCTCGGCGAGAAACGCGGTCTCGTCGAACGCGTCGCCCGCGAAGTACGCGACCGGCAGGCCGGGTCCGTACTCGAGCTCCGGCGCCTCCCATCCGAGCTCGTCTGCCATCTCGGACAGCAGCCGGTCGACGCGGGAAAGCTCGCGGCCGATGCGCTTCAGCGAGGTCTTCTGCGTTCCGGAGAAGAACTGCACGCCGCGCAGATCCGCATGCGGGTCGTCGAGCGCCCGACGGGCAAGCTGCTTGAGCTCGCCTGCGTCAACGCCGAACTGGTTGCCGCTCGTTAGGCGGAGCAGCAGCGAAACGCAAGCCCTGTGGGCGCGCGCCCGATCCAGCACCAGGTCCATCTGGGCACGCGACTCCACCGTCACCGCGGCGGGCATCTCGGGCCACCGGAGCGCCGCGTCCACCGTCTGCGCATCCTTGTGCACGCCGGACACCACGACGGCACCGGCAGGCACTTGCATGCGCTCGCAGATGCGCAGCTCGCCCGGCGAGCAGGCCTCGATACGGTCCACGAGCGAGACGAGCTCGGGCAGCACGAAGGTGTTCGCCTTCATGGCGAAGCACAGCCCCACGCCCTCCGGGAGCATCTCACGCAGGTACGCGACGCGATCGGCGAGAACGCGCGCGTCGAACACATAGGATGGCGTGCCGAAGTCCCGCGCAAGCCGAAGCAGGCCCGCGTCGTCCATTCCGAGGCCCGCAGGAGCCGTTACGTTCATGAGAAGTCCTTTCGTTTTCCGTTCGCGTCCGGATAAGGCCGCGCCCGCGACCGCTTCGATCCGGGCGCGCTTTGGCCGCCTGCTCTCCCGCATGGGATGAGACGTATGACTGTTGCGATATCGAAGAAGGGAAAGCAGCCGGCCGAAGCGCGCCCGGCAAGGTGCTCAGTTCGGAGACACCGCCCGTCGGTCCGCATGCAGGCGGAGGAGCTCGGCGCGGTCCACCTTGCCGTTCTTGGTGAGCGGCATGGTCTCCACCGGCACCACCGCTGCCGGCACGAACGGTCCGGGCAGCACCCGAGCCGCGGCGTGGCGCAGGGCGCGCACGTCGAGGTCCGCCCCTTCCACGAAGGCGCAGATCCGCTGTCGGCGAGCGTCGTACGCGCATCGGCAGCGCAGCACGCCCGGTTGCCGCTCGAACGCGGCGTCGACCTCCTCGAGCTCGATGCGATGCCCCAGATGCTTGATCTGGTTGTCCGCCCGCCCGCAGAAGAAGAGCTCCCCGCCGTCCCCCAGACGCACCAGGTCGCCGGTGCGGTACAGGGTCTCGCGCACGAGCGGCTGCAGCGGATTGCGCACGAAGGCCCGCGCGGTGCGCTCGTCGTCGCCCGCATACCCCGAGGCGAGCGCCGAGCCGCCCACGTACAGCTCGCCCACCTCACCGGACCCGCGGACCTCATGCCCCGCGCCGTCCAGCACCAAGACGCGCCGGTTGGAAAACGGTTCTCCCAAAGGCAGGCCGTCCCCATACGCCCATTCGCGATCGACCTCGTGGAACAGGCAGTTGCACGTGACCTCGGTGGGGCCGTACAGGTTCACGAAGCGCGCTTGGGGCAAGCGCTCCATCCAGAGCCGCAGGTGATGCGGGGGCATGACCTCGCCGCTGAACATGACGAAGCGCACCCGCGGCAGATCCGCCCGCTCCAAGCCGCGCAGGGCGGACAGCAGGCACAGCGCGGCCACCGCCCACACCATGACGGTCACGCGATGGGCGCGCAGCGCGTCCATCAGCTCCGAGGGCGCCGAGAACAGGCGGCGCGGCAGGATGACCAGCCGCGCGCCGGCGGCCAAAGACCCGTAGATGTCCTTGACCGAGACATCGAAGTCGAACGGCGCCTGGTTGCCCAAGATGTCGCCTGGACGCAGCCCGAACGTCTCGACGAACGTGCCCACGAAGTCGACGATGGCGCGATGGCTCACAACGACCCCTTTCGGCGTCCCCGTCGAGCCCGACGTGAACAGCACGTACGCGGCGTCGCTGTCCACGATGCCGCGCGCGATGCGCGCGAGCCCAGCAACGTCTACGGGGCACTCGACCAGCTCCTCGGCAGCCAGCACGTCCGCCTCGGGAAAGCGCTCGCGCGCGGCCTCCCGGTCAGAGGCGGCGGCGATGACGACCCTGGCGCCCGACGCGTTCAGCACCGCACGGGAGCGCTCGACGGGCGCCGCCATGTCCACGGGCACGTAGCAGCCCCCGGCCGCAAGGACCCCGAACATGGCCGCGAGCATCAGCGAGCCCTTCTCCATGAACAGCACGACGGGCGCACCCGCATACCCGCCCGCGATCAGCCCGGACCCTGCACGGCGCGCACGGAAAAACAGCTGTCCGTAGGTATACGACGAGCGCTCGTCCACAACCGCCACCCTGCCCGGATGACGGACCGCCCCGCGCTCGAGAAACACGAGTGCGGTATGGCGGTACGCAGAGGCCCCCGCCTCGACGGCAGCGGGAGCGCTCTTCACAAGCACCTCGTACATCGTGTCGACCTCCTCTCGATTCCCGGTGTCTGCCGGGTCGCTCGATTTCGACTATCAAGCTTACGGAGGTTCCCTTCAGGACCCCTGAAGGGAACCTAAAGGTTCGCTAAGAGTGAGGCTGTTGGACGGAGCCGATTTGTCCAGATTTGTTTGCATACGAGAATTTGCATAATTCTATGGTTATTATGCAGATTAATTGGTAGTTTGTGCATTTCGCGGGAAGGCGGATTGGGCAGGGTCGAGTTTGCCATTGTTTTTGGGTCCCGTTTTCCCACCGTCGCGAGAGCTTCGACATTTCCGCAGGATTCAACTGGGGAAATGCCGAGAGGTGCGGCGCATGTTGAGAATCGGCACCGAAAAACAATGACAAACTCGGTATGCATGATTTTTCATCTGGTCGCTGTGCAAATTGGGGACGTACCTTCTGCGTGCATGCAAATTGGGGACGTACCTTCCGCATGCACTTCCGAACAGCCGGGAGCGCGACCCGCCCCGCCTCCCGGCTGCGACGAGCACCGGGGGCTCGCCCAGGACGCGCAGCGCCACAAGGCGCTCGGCAACTCCATAACAGCGCTGGTCATCGCGTGGAGAGGCCGGCGCATCGAGTGAGCTCTGCCCGGTCTGGCAGGGCTTGGCAGAGCCGCGACTGCAAATCGGGGACGTACCTTCCGCATGCGCTTGTGCACGCCGAAGGTACGTCCCCAGCGTGCAAAAGTGCATGCGGAAGGTACGTCCCCGATTTGCACGCGGGCGGGTGCGGGGCGTGTTTTCCTAGCGGTCCGCCTCTTCTGCGCAGGGCAGTTCCAGCACGAAGCGGGTCGACCATGGAGCGTCCACGGCAGTGTCGAGATAGGCCCTGCCGCCCATGACTTCGGCGGCGCGGCGCACGATCGAAAGCCCCAGACCCGTCCCGCACCCTGCGGCGCGAGCCTCATCCGAAGTCGCGAACGGCTCGAAGATCCGCTCGGCTATCGCAGGGTCAACGCCCTTTCCCGTATCGGACACCGAGACCGCCACAAACCCTGACCCCTCGTCACGCGAGCACGCCACGCGGATTCGGACGCCGGGCTCATTATGAACGCAGGCGTTGTCTATCAGATTCAGCACCGAGCGGCGCAGCAGCTGCACATCGACCAGGGCGCGCGCCGGACCTTCCGCGCACACCTCGAGCGTGCACCCGGTGCTCTCGACCTGCCCGCGCGCCTCGTCGGCGGCACGGCGCACCTCGCACGCCACGTCGATCTCCAGCAGATGAGGCTCGTACGCGGGATGCTCCATCTTGGAGAAACTGAACAGCAAGTCGATGAGCTCGCCTGCCGCCTGCGCCCGATCCCGCATGGAGCGCAGGTAGCCGGGCGCCTTGTCAGGGGGAACCACGCCGTCGGCAAGCGCCTGGGCGTACCCGCCGATGACTGTGAGCGGCGTCTTGAGGTCATGGGAGACGTCGGCGATGAGCTGCTGGCGCTCCAGTCGCGCCGTGCGCAGACGATCCATGAGGTCGGTAAAGTTGTCATAGGTGGCCATGAGCTCGCGAGGGACCTGCTCGGCGGGGGTGACCTCGCCTCCGTTCCGATACGTCTCGATCGCACGGTCCAGCGGACGCGCCGCACGCCGCATCAGGCGCGCGAGCCCCCAGGCAGCCACGACCGTGGCGATCAACCCGGCAGGAATCGCCAGCAAGGCGATACGCCCCGCATCGTCCACCACGCGCTGATAGGCGGCATCGTTCACCAGCGGGGCGGCCAGCACCAGCGTGCGCAGGTCGCCGTCAGCTGTCTGGTAATCGAGCCGCTCGACGGACATCCGCGCGTCGTACATGCCCTTGATGAAGTTGAATTCGCGACGGCTGAGCGAGGTCCTGCCCGAGAACAGGTCGCCGTCCAGAACGTTCAGGTCGGCATCGAGCAGCGCCTGAGCGTCGATGCGCTTGTAGGCGGCGTCCACGAGCACGTCGGCGCCTCCGTCCGCATCGCCGGCCTCTACGAGCACATCGTACTCGGTGGCCGAGCACATCATGATGCGATAGCACGGCTCTCCGTCGACCTGCTCGGAAAACACCTCGTAGAACAGGCCCTCCCGATAATCGTTGATGAGCGGCAGGTAGCTCGCCCTGATCTTTTTGGCAGCGACGTCGTCGGAGGCGTACAGCCGCGCCCCGTCGCCGTCGAACACCGCGATGCGGCACGAGGAGAGCTCGGGATCCCGCAGCGCGCCGAACCGGTCGTGCTCGAGATCCCCCTCGTGCGCAAGAACCGTCTCCATGGACGGAAAGGCGGTCGCCAGCAAGAACTCGCCGGCCGCCCCCACCGCGAAGGCGATAGCACCCAGCACGAACGCGTAGGCCGCGAGCACGGCCAGGCAGCGGGCGGTCAGGCTGCGCGTCGCGACGCGCAGCGCGCCGGCAAGCGATCTGCTCCTCATCCCGCGTCGCCCGGATCCACCCCGGACGCGCCCGCTTTCCTTACGCATCGAGCCGGTACCCCAAGCCGCGCACGGTCCTGATATAGCGGGGGCGCAGCGGGTCGTCTTCCAGCTTGGCGCGGATGTTCGAGATATGCACCATGACGCTGCCGGCTCCGCCCACCGCAGGCTCCCCGTTCACGCAGGTGTACAGCTGGTCCTTGGAGAACACGCGGCCCGGCGAGGCCATGAAGGCGGCCATGATCTTCAGCTCCGCCGCGGTAAGCGGGACGGCGCGGCCCAGGCGGCTGAGCACCAGTCGCTCCGTGTCGAACGAAAGGTCGCCGCAGGTCAAAACCGAAGAAGAGGGAGACGGTGATCCCTGCTCGCCCATCTCGGCACCCGTGCCCGAAGCGGCCTGCGGGGCGTCGCCGCCCTCGGCGTCGGTCCCCCGCATCGATGCGCGGCGCAGCACCGCGCGAACGTAGGCGGTCACCTCCAACGGGTCGAACGGCTTCGAGATGTAACCGTCCGCCCCAGCGTCTAGCCCTACGATCTTGTCGGCGGGCATCGTGCGGGCGGACACGATGATGATCGGCACGTCGCTGAACGCACGCGCTGCGCGTATGAAGTCGAAGCCGTTCATGCACGGCATCATGATGTCCACAAGCGCCACATCCACCGGATGCTCGCGCACCGTCGCGAGCGCCTGCTTCCCGTCCGCAGCCGTAAGCACCTGGAACCCAGCCGCCGCAAGATAGAGGCTCAACAGCTCGACGATGTCCGCGTCGTCCTCGGCTATCAGCACGGTCTGCGCCATGATGCACCTCCGATCTCGGTCATTTGCTGACCATCCTAGCGGGTCGGAGGGCATGCCATGGGCAATTCACAGGTGTCTACAATCTGTCGACGCCCTGGTACAGGGGTGCGCCCCCATGCTCCGGAAACGAGGTAGACAACAGGGCGCCCTGGAAAACGTCGATTGATTGCTTTCGCGACGCCGGCATGGGGCCAGCCGCCGCGGAAGAATCGACCAGCGTTCCCCTAGCAGCCGAACAGCTCGGCGGCCCTGGCCATCTTGTCGGCGATCTTCACGCCGAACGGGCAGCGGCTCTCGCACGCACGGCAGGCGACGCAGTCCGCGGCCGTTGCGTCGAGCGCGCGGTAGTACTCGCGCAGAGAGTCGGGCACCTCGTCGTACATGGTGGCGAGGTCGTAGAACTTGTTGACCGTCGCGATATCGATGCCGCGCGGGCAGGGCGCGCAGTGGCCGCAATACGCGCACTGGCCCACGTAGGCGTGGCGCGGGGCGCCCGCCAGCACGGATGCGTAGTCGCGCTCGGCATCGGATGCCGTCTCGTAGGCGACCGCCCCGTCCACGTGCTCGGGCGTGGTGAAGCCGACCATCACGCTCGCGACCGCCGGGCGCGTCAGCGCGTAATGCAGGCACTGGACGGGCGCGAGCGCCACGCCGAACGGCGAGGTCTTGGCGTCAAACAAGCGGCCGCCCATATAGCCCTTCATGACGGTGATGCCCGTGCCCGTCTGGTCGCACAGCCCGTAGAGCTCGGCGCGCTCCGGCGTCATGCCGTCGGTCGCGCTCTGCTCGCCCGCCTCGCCGAACAGGTCGTCGAGGTTCTCGGTCGCGGGCATCATGTCGAACGCCGGGTTCACGGAAAACAGGATCATCTCGATCTCGGGATTCTCGGCAGCACGCTTCGCCACCTGCGGATTGTGCGTCGACAGGCCGATATGCCGGATGGTACCCGCCTCGTGCAGGTCGCGCACGTAGTCCATGAACGGGCCGGCGATGATCTCGTCGTACTCGTCGACCTTGTCCACATAGTGGATCATGCCGAGATCCATATAGTCGGTATGGAAGCGCGCGAGCAGGTCCTCGAACGCAGGCCTCACCTGGTCGAGATCGCGCGTGCGGACGTACTGTTCGCCCTGCCACGTCGAACCCAGATGCCCTTGGATGACCCACTGGTCGCGAATCCCCAGCTTGTGCAGGGCGTCACCAAGATTGGAGCGACGCGTGGGATCGGGCATCCATACGTCCAGGATGTTGATGCCGGCCGCATGGGCGCGCGCGACGACCTCGAGCGTCTCCTCCGGGGTGCCGTCCATCCATTCGCCGCCAAATCCGATCTCGCTGACCTTGAGTCCGGTACGGCCCAGTTCACGATACTGCATGCGTCCTCCCCTGACGTGATGTCTGATGGCAACAGCGTAGCAGGTTGCGCGGACACAGAGGAGAGAGGCATCCGGACGGAAGGCGCCATCTGCATCAAAAGGCTCCGGGACCCGTTCCCGTTCGACCGCTCGTATTAATTTGATATCTATCGAATTGTTGGGGTATACTCCGCACCGAAGGAGGGATGCCCTATGGCAGGAGACGGATTCAAGGCACTCTCCGACCCGACCCGCAGAAAGATCCTCGAGCTGCTCGGCGACGGCGACCTCACGGCCGGGGAGATCGGCACTCACTTCGACATGAGCAAGGCGACGCTCTCCCATCACCTCGACGTGCTGAGGGAAGCGGGGCTCGTCAGCTCGGAGCGCCACGGCAGGCATATCGTCTACAGTCTGGAGACCACCGTGCTCCAGGACATCATCGCGTGGTTCTACAACATTACCGATAAGGAGCAATAACCATGAAGCGTAGTCTTTCGAAAGGCGAGCTCGCATTCTGGATCGTGCTGGCGCTCGCCGTGCTTGTGAACTTCGCCACCTACATCGCACTGCTGCCGGCTATGCCCGATCAGCTGCCCAGCCATTGGGGTGTCGACGGAGTCGATGATTGGAACAGCAAGGAAGCCTCCCTCGCGATGGCTGCTTTACCGGCCATCATACTCGCCGTGCTGTTCATCGTGCCGCGCATCGACCCCAAGGGACGCAACTTCGAGCGCTTTTCCGGTATCTACCGCACCTTTGTGACCGTGCTCACGCTGTTCATGATGGCCATCAGCTGGGCAGGCCCCCTCACCGTCTGGGGATACCTCTCCACCGACGGTGCTGTCCTGAACACGCTGCTCATCGGCTTCTTTGGACTGCTGTTCATCGTGCTGGGCAACTATCTGCCCCGCGTCAAACCCAACTTCACCTTCGGCATCCGCACACCCTGGACGCTTGCAAGCGAGGAAGTGTGGCGCCGGACGCACCGCGCCTCAGGCCCTGCGTTCATCATCGCCGGGATTGCGACGTTTATCGCCGCGCTCTTTGCATCGATCGCACCTGCCATCGCCATCGGCGTGATGCTCGTCACCGTCCTCGGCGCCACCGCGTTCGCCGGCGTGTACTCCTACCTCGCGTGGCGCAAGCTGTCCGCTTAACCCCCAGAGGCTCTCGTTCATTCATGAATGAACGAGGCTCCTTTCGGCATTTCCGCAGGAAAGTTATTACTGACCCCCGCCTTCGTTCATGAATGAAGGCGGGGGTCAATCGTTGCATCAAAGCCCGCATAGACGCCCAAAGGCGCGGCACGCGAAAACTCAGCCGAAGAACAACGCGAGCAAAAAGGGGACGCACGTCGAGCAGATGATGCCGTTGACCAGCGAGAACACCACTGTCCGCTCGTCGGTGTAGCGGATCATCATGGGAAGGGTCGTGTCCTCGCTCGTGGCAGCGGCCGCGGCGATGCAGGCGTAGTAGTTGAGATGGCGCGCGATCCACGGGATGCAGAAAAACGAGATGAGCTCGCGCATCAGGCTGCTGAGAAACGCGATCGCCCCGAGCTGGGCGCCGGCCATCCCCTCGATCGTGACGCCCGCCAGGCTGTACCAGCCCAGACCGCTCGCCACGCCCATGCCCTCGCGCAGGCCGTAGCCGAGCGCCACCGCGGCGAGCGCTCCTCCGACTATCGAACCCACGACCACGCCGAACGGAATCACCAGCGTCTTGACGTGATGCTCGCGGATGCTCGAGATCAGCCCGCGACGAAGGCCCACGCTGATGCCCACCGAGAACATCAAGAGCCACAGCACGAGCGTGCTGTGATCCGACAGGAGCGCGAACGGCGCAAAGGAGGGCGCGGCCAGGCCGCTCAAGATGCCGAGCGCGAGCGCGATGAAAGCCATGATGGCGAAGCCCTCCTCGTGCACCACGGCACGGATGCGGCGCGCGATGCCGCCCGTCGCACCAGGATGGGCACCAGCGGATGGATCGGGCCTCCCGTCTCCCATGAGCCAATTCGTGAGCAGGTAGACGAGGATCACCGAGCAGACGGTCGGCAGCAGGCAGAACACGAGGCTCTGCGCACCGAAGACGCCGAGGTTCGAGAGGAAGTCGTCTTGCGCCCCAAGCGAGATGCCCATCGCGAAGATCAGCAGCGCCGTGCAGCAGGTCTGGAACAGCTCGTTGACGCGCTTGACCGACGCGGGAACGAGCAGCCTTCCCACGACCGCGCCCGCGCACATGATGACCAGAATGTCCACCGTCGCCTCCCCCTGTCGACACAACCGCCCCATTGTAGCCGCACCGATGCGCGACGCGGGTCGTTTTCATGCGGAACGCTTTGCCGATTCGGTCCCCTCCGGCAGCCGAATGCGGTGCGCATGCTGGTATATCGCACGGCAGAGCGGGTATTTCCCGAGCGACATCCAACCCATGGGCGCCCGCATCGAGCGGTGCCTCAACATGAAAGGACCAGATATGCTGCTTTCTGGAAAGACCGCGTTCATCACCGGAGGCTCGCGCGGCATCGGCCTCGCCATCGTCAAGCGCTTCCTCGAGGAGGGCGCGAACGTCGCCCTGTGCGGCAGCCGCCAAGAGACCGCCGACAAGGCCGTTGAGACCATCGTCGCCGAGAACGCGGACGCCCGCGTCATCGGCCTGTCCCCCGACCTGACCGACGAGGCGGCCGTCGAGCAGGCCATGCGCGAGACCAAGGAGCATTTCGGCGGGCTCGACATCGTCGTGAACAACGCCGGCATCTCCCAATCGACCGCGCTGGGCGACTACGCGCCCGAGGACTTCGACCGCGTCGTCGACGTCAACATCAAAAGCGTGCTCAACGGCTGCCAGGCCGCATCGCGCCTGCTGGAGGCCGGCGGCGTCATCCTCAACACGAGCTCCATGGTGAGCAAGAACGGCCAGCCGTCCGGCGTGGGCTACCCCATGTCCAAGTTCGCCGTCAACGGCATCACCGTCTCGCTCGCGCGCGAGCTCGGCCCGCGCGGCATTCGCGTGAACGCCGTCGCTCCCGGCGTGACCGCCACCGACATGGTCGCCGCCCTGCCCGAGGAGATGATCAAGCCCATCGCCGACGCCATTCCGCTGAAGCGCGTCGGCCAGCCCGAGGACGTCGCCAACGCGTTCGTCTACCTGGCGAGCGATCTGGCCTCCTACGTAACCGGCGACGTGCTGCACGTCGACGGCGGCATGACGGTCTAGGGAATCGGGCTGCACAGCGAGCGGCGGGGCGGTGCCGTCCCGCCGCTCGTCATGTCGATTGTGTTTCCTGCGCAGATGCGAGCCGGTCTGGCAAATCCCATGGGTACAACTCCTGATGGCGCACCGCGCCTCATGCACCCGTCCAGAAAGGACTACCGTCATGGCTCATCTTGATCTCGACAACATCCACGTCCTGACCCATAGCTGCATCCGCATCCAGAGCGCCGCGGGAACCGTCATCTATTTCGACCCGTATCAGCTGACCGAGGCCCCGCACGACGCCGATTTCGTCCTGGTGACGCACGCGCACTACGATCACTTCTCACCGGAGGATATAGAACGCGTGGCGAAAGACACCACCGAGCTCGTGGTACCCGCGTCCATGGCCGGCGGGGCGACGCAGGCGAAGGCGGCACGCGTGCACACGATGCAGGCGGGCGAGCACATCGAGCTGGCCGACATGGTCGTGAACGCCGTGCCCGCCTACAACGTCGAGCCCGGGCGCCTCGGGTTCCATCCGCGCGAGAACGCGTGGATCGGCTATATCGTGACGATCGACGGAACGCGCGTCTACGTGGCGGGAGACACCGACCAGAACCCCGATACCCTGCAGGTCAGCTGCGATATCGCCCTCATCCCCATCGGCGGCACCTACACCATGGACCCGCATCAGGCCGCGGCCTTCATCAACCGGATCATGCCGCGCGTCGCCATCCCGACGCACTACGGCAGCATCGTGGGCACCATGGACGACGCCCAGGCCTTTGCCGACGAGGTCGATCGACGCGTGGAGGTCGTCCTCAAGCTCGAGCGCTAGGCACGACCCGCCCGGTACGCCCCGACGCCCCTCGGCAATCCGAAGCAGGGGCCGATGGCACAAACAGGCGCCCGCCCGGCACGCAGACTCCGTCTGATGTGCCGGGCGGGCGCTTTTTGCATCAGCTGCAGCCGGTGGTCGTGCCGCAATCCATGCAGACCTTGCACGTGCCGTTTTGCACCATGCGCGAGCTGCCGCAGTTCGGGCAGGTGCTGCCGTCGTACAGGCGCTCGCCATGGATCGCCGTGTCGTGCACCGCCTCGTTCACGAAGGCCGCGGTATAGCGGTCCTTGCTATCGAACGTCCCCGTCTCCTCGAGCAGCTCATCCTGCTTGGCGGCCGTCAGGCGCGTCAGCTCCTCGTCGCTTACCGCCGGCTCGTCGTCGAACAGCGGATCCGGCGCAGCGGGCGCTGCCGCCGCGGGCGCGGGGACGGCGCCTGCCACCTGCGACCAACCCTCCGGCTTGACCTGGACGCGCGTGTAGTCCCCCAGCTCGATGTCGATGACCTTGGAGATCAGATCCGAGATGGAGTTGACGTACTTGATGTACGGATGGCTCTGGACGAATCCGTACGGCTCGTACATCTGCCCGCGCAGCATCTTGGAGATCCGCTCCGCGGGAATGCCGTACTGCAGCATGACCGAGATCGTCTTGGACAGCGAGTTGAGCAGGCCCATGATCGTGGTGCCCTCGCGGTCGGTCGTCACGAACAGCTCCGAGATGTCACCGTCCTCGTTGCGGTTCACCGTCGTGTAGATCTTGACGCCGTCGATCTGCGCCAGATGCGTGTGGCCGCTGCGGATGCCCATGATGCGCCGACGCTCGGCGGGCTTGTGCTCGCTCGCGAGCTTGGCCTGCGCGTCGCGCGCATAGTCGAGCAGCGCGGCGTAGCTGAGGTCGCCCAGGTCCTTGACGGCGCCGTCGTCGGTCAGCTTGGTGTTGAGCGGCTGTGCGTTCTTGGACCCGTCGCGATACAGCGTGATGCCCTTGCAGCCCGTCTTCCATGCGAGCATCACCACGTCCTTGAAATCCTGGACGGTGGCTGAGTTCGGCAGGTTGACGGTCTTGGAGATCGCCCCCGAGATCAGCGGCGTCATCGCGGCGACCATGAGCACGTGCCCGCGCGGGTCGATATAGCGCTCGCCCGTGCCGCACGTGTTCGCGGTATCGAAGACGGGCAGGTGCTCGTCGCGCAGATGCGGCGCACCCTCGATCTTGCCGTCGACGACCATGCCGTTCTCGTCGGTCGCCTGCACGTAGTCGAGGATGTCGGCGATCTCGTCCTCCGCGTAGCCCAGCCTGCGCAGCGCGTCGCCGATCACCGGGTTCGCGATGGTCATGAAACCGCCGCCCGACAGCTTCTTGTAAATCATGTGGCTGAAGAACGGCTCGATGGAGGTCGCGGCGCAATCCATGGCGAACGAGATGGTGCCCGTGGGCGCCATGACGGTCATCTGCGCGTTGCGGTACCCGTGCTCCTCGCCCAGCTCCTCGGCGGCACGCCAGGACGCCACGAGCGCATCGGCGAGCGGGCGCTCCCCCACCTGCTCGAGCAGGGAGAGGTCGACCGCGGGCGGTTGCACCGTCAGCTGCTCGAACGCGTCGTCGCGCGCACCGGCCACGCGGGCGTGGTTGCGGATGACGCGCATCATGTAGCGGCGGTTGAGCTCGAAGCAGTCGAACGGGCCGATCTTTGCCGCCATGAGCGCGGAGGCGGCATAGCTGCGCCCCGTGAGCGTGCCGACGATCGCCGCCGCGAGCGCGCGGGCCTCCGGCGAGTCGTAGGGAACGCCCTTGGCCATGAGCAGGCTCGCGAGGTTGGAGATGCCCAGGCCCGTCGCGCGGAACCGATACGTCCTGCGCGCGATGTCGCGCGTGGGGAACTGGCCCCATGCGATGGACGCCTCGAGCGCAAGCTGGGCGATGTCGATCGCGTGCTCGTAGCCCTCGATATCGAACGCATCGGTTGCCGGGTCATAGAACCGGTAGATGTTGATGGAACCGAGGTTGCAGCTCGAATCGTCCAAAAACGCGTACTCGCCGCACGGATTCGTGGAATTCAGGCGGTTGTAGGGCGCCCCCACCTGGCCGTCCTCGCCCGCCGGGCAGGTGTGCCACTCGTTGAACGTATCAGAGAACTGCGGCGCGGGATCGGCGCACCGCCAGGAGCTCTCGTTGAACACGTCCCAGATATGGGCGACCGAGACGTCGCTGTCCTTGGAGGGGTCCACGCGCCCGCGCAGACGATAGGTCGCGTCCGGATCGGCATCCAGGTTGTCGACCTTCTTCATGAACTCGTTGTCGATGCGCAGGGAGTTGTTGGAGTTCTGGCCCGAAACGGTCGAGTACGCCTCGCCGTTGAGGTCCCCGTCATAGCCCATCTTCATGAGGGCGAGCGCCTTGTCCTCCTCGGCCGCCTTCCACGTGATGAACTTCTCGATATCGGGATGGTTGATGTCCAGGCTCACCATCTTGGCGGCGCGGCGCGTGGTGCCGCCGCTTTTGATGGCGTCGGCGTTGCGGTCGAGGCCGCGCAAGAAGCTCATGACGCCGCTCGAGACGCCGCCGCCCGACAGCTTCTCGCCCTCCGCGCGCAGCGCGGAGAAGTTGGAGCCCGTTCCGGAACCGCCCTTGAACAGCTTGGTCTCGGTCACGAACTCGTCGGAGATGGAGTGGTCCCCCAGCAGCTTGTCCTCAACGGACACGATGAAGCAGGCCGATGCCTGCGTGCGCGTGTACTGATCGGCCGACTCCACGACCTCGCCGGTGGCCGGGTCGACGTAGAACATGCCCTGCGGCTCACCGTGGATGCCGTAGGCGCGCTCCAGGCCGGTGTTGAACCATTGCGGCGAATTCGGCGCGAAGCGCTGATCGAGGATCATGTAGACGAGCTCGTCGTACAGGATGCGCGCCTGCTCGCCCTCCTCCACCAGGCCCTCGTCGACGAGCGCCGCGACCCAGAAGTCGACCATGCGATGCGCGACCTGCCGCATCGAGGTCTCGTGCCCCGTGTCCGGGACGCCGGCGCGCCGGAAGTACTTGGACGCTATGATGTCGACCGCATTTTGCGAATAGCGCGCCGGAAACTCCAGATCGTGCATGTCGCACAAGACCTTGCCGGTCTTGTAGTCGGTGAGATGGACATCGCGCCTCTCCCAATCGAACAGGTCGTAGACGGTCTTGCCCGCATATGCGGCATCGTCGAGCGCCGCGGTGAAACGACGGGTGATAAGCTCATCGATAGTCTTGGCCATGAGCAACCTCGCTTTCTCTCGGCAGCCTGAGTATCTCCCCTCGCGTGGACAGAAAACCTCATATTCGAAGGCGAGGAGAACTCAGCGGCCAGCGATATCGATTCTATCAAGGAGAACTTGAATGTTTCTCAATATCTTGTTTTCTTCTGTGAACGGTATCACTACATGTTGTGTTTCCAAATGATAAACCCGCAGAACAGCCCGAAGCTTCCCAGCTCGAGGAGACCCTGTATCTTGAGCAGACGCGCACCCGGTCGGGACGGACCTCTCGGTAAACAACACATCCCCTCAACGGATGCTCAAGGGACGCTTGGCAGGCGTGCTATGCGGCAACCTTCTGAGCACGCAGGCGGATGCGCACGTAATCGACGATCCACCGTCCGTCCTGCCACAGAGAGGGACGGACCGCCTCAACCGCCTCGTCGACGATGCGTTGGGCGAGCTCGTCATCGACACCCTCGAACGGCTTCTTGAGGAACATGCGGATCCAGTTGGCCATGCCGTCGGCGCCCTCTTGCGGCGTGGGGCGGTCGAACAGCGTGGCAAAGGTCACGCGCAGGCCCGCCGCTTCCATCCGCGGCGCGTACTCGCCGATCGTCGGGAAATAATGCGGATGCCGATACGTCAGCCCATGGCGCGCGAACGCGTCGGCAAGCGCCGCATGAACCTGCGCCGCGCAGCCATTTCCGCCGAACTCGCAGACCAGCTGCCCGCCCTCCACCAGGTTGGCGGCTATGTTAGCGAGCAGCTCATCTTGGCGCTCGCCCTCGATCCAATGGAAGACCGCGTTGGAAAACACCACGTCAGCCGGCCGATCGAGCGTAAACGTCAGGGCGTCCGCCTGCTCAAAGCGCAACCCCGGATGGTCCCGACGCGCCGACTCGATCATGTCGGGCGAGGCGTCGATGCCCGTGACCTCGAAGCCGCGCCGCGCGAGCTCGGCAGTCAGCGCGCCCGTACCGCATCCCAGATCGACCACCCAAGCCCCCGGCTTCGCGTCGATAAGGTCAAGCACAGCTGACCCGTATTCGTGCACGAATGAAAAGCCCTGCTCATAGTCGTTGGCATCCCATGTGATGTTCATGGCATGTCCTCCCTTCAGCATGGACGCATGCGCAACGAGGATATACGGTTAGCCTCTCTCGGAGCACGTTCACGGCGTTCCATCCAATGAGATACCGCATTTGAAAACAACACGTCAATAGGCTGACCCCGAGATAGACCGGCTCCCTGTCGCTGAATGAAACGAGACGCAAGGTGGTATACTGGATATGCCAGCGAAGCCCGCTTGGAGTTAAGCTAGGCGCGGGCGGCGCGGGTTATTTATTCGAGAGCCCGGTTGCCGCCGGGCTCTTCTCATCTCCCTTCGTCATCCGTTATCGCGCTGTCTCTCCTTCCACCGGTCGTACAACTCGAAGAGCGTCTTCACGGTGCTCACGATGGTCGCGAGGGCTTTCAGGAGATTGATGATCATATCCATAGGCGTCGCCTCCCTATCGGTGGCGTCGCCCGCGCGCGGACTTCGCTGGCAATAATGAATATACCCAATACACTAAAATAGATGTACTATTCATTATCTTCCTTATTGTGGCAACAAGAAACCGCCTGTCTCCCTGGGCTCAACGATCCTGCTGCGCGGTCGGCATATTAAACGGCTGCGCCGCCCCATTCGGAAAGAACGACTCGGTCGCTGATAGCATCGCGGGCAACACTCCGGTACACGTTGCTCAGATTTTTTAGCAAGTCCCTGCCAGGCCACCGTGGATACGATGGCCCCTGCGACCACGGCGGGGCGGCAGCCGGGACATACCGTCGCCCCTGAACCACCCCACACTTTTTCATGAACAACCCCGCCCGGGCCGCCGTGCCCACGGAGGTCTAACAGGGGGTTTCAGCGAGAGCTCGCCCTGGGACCTCCACTCGAGGCCGCGGACACCAAGCCGTTGCGCGACGCTACGTCCCGCCTCCCATCTCGCCCGGTCACCGCGCTAGCTCCTCTGCGATATAGCGCCCGGTTATGCTTCCCGGGCAGGCGGCGACCTCTTCCGGCGTGCCGGCGCACACGATGCGCCCGCCGCCCTCTCCACCGCCCGGGCCCATGTCGACGATATAGTCCGCGTTGGCGATCATATCCAGATCGTGCTCGATCACGACCACCGTGGCGCCGTTGTCGATCAGCCGCTGCAGCACGCCGAGCAGCACCTCGACGTCGAGGGGGTGCAGGCCGATGGTGGGCTCGTCGAACACGAACAGGGCGTCGTTCTGCTTGCGCGTGAGCTCGCTGGCGAGCTTCAGACGCTGGGCCTCGCCGCCCGAGAGCGCAGGCGTCGCCTCCCCAAGCGTGAGATACCCAAGACCCAGATCGTGCAGAATCCTCAGCTTGGACTTGACCGTGCGCAACGTGGTCTCCGCGAGGACCTCGGACGCCTGGTCGACCGTGTAGGACAAAAGCTCCGGCAACGAGATGTCACCCGCGAGCTTGATGTCGTACGCCTCGCGCCCATAACGCGCGCCGCCGCAGTCGGGACAAGGGATGTCCACGTCGGGCAGGAACTGCACATCAAGCGAGATCTGACCCGTGCCGTCGCACGTGGGACAGCGCAGCGATCCCGTGTTGTACGAAAACGCGCCCGCCTTGAGGCCGCGCTCGCGCGCATCCGCGGTCTTGGCGTACGCACGGCGCAGGTCGTCCAGGACACCGGAGTAGGTCCCCACGGTCGAGCGCACGTTGGCGCCGATGGGCGTCGCGTCGATGAGGTTCGCCCGCGCGATGCCGTCCACCTCGACGCCGTGCACGTGCGCCGGGAGCGTCTCGCCCGCGATGGCGGCGCGCAGGGCCGGAATGAGGCTCTCCAGCACCAGCGTGGTCTTGCCGGAGCCGGAAACCCCCGTCACGGCGGTCAGCCGCCCGCGCGGGATATCGACCGAGAGCGGTTTGACCGTATGGATCGCATCCGTGTCGAGGTGGATGCGACCGTACGCGAACAGGTTCGACCCCTCCGCGCGCTCGCGCACGCTCACCCGCCGCGCACCGGACAGATACGGCCCGATACGCGTCGCCGGCGATGCGACGATGTCGTCGACGGCCCCCTGGGCGATCACCCGACCGCCCGCGGCACCCGACCCCGGGCCGATCTCGACGATATGGTCCGCATGGCGCAAGACGCGCACGTCATGGTCGACGAGCACGACCGAGTTGCCGTCGGCGAGCAGGTCGTCCACCACGCCGAGCAGGCCCTCCACATTCGAGGGGTGCAGGCCGATCGACGGCTCATCGAGCACGTAGAGCACCCCGCAGGTGCGATTGCGCACGGCACGCGCCAGCTGCACGCGCTGGCGCTCGCCCGTCGAGAGCGTCGAGCTTGCGCGGTCGAGCGACAGGTAGCCCAACCCGAGCTGCTGCAGGCGGCACATGGGCTCGGCCATCTCGTCGCAGATCGTCTGGGCCATAGGGCGCATGGCTTCCGGCATGAGCGCGGGCACGCCCGGCACCCACGTCGCGAGCTCATCGAGCGTCAGCGCCGTGGCGTCGGCAAGCGTCATGCCGTCGATCACCGGGCCGCGCGCCCGCTCGGACAGGCGCGTTCCGCGGCAGTCGGGGCAGACCTCCTCCTTGAGAAACCTCGCCACGCGCGCGAGGCCCTTCTCGTCCTTCGCCTTCGCCAGTGCGTTTTCGACCGTGTACACCGCGTTGAAGTACGTGAAGTCGAGCTCCGCGAAGTTGTCTCCTTTCTTGGCCTTGTACAGGATGTGCTTCTTTTCCGCCGGCCCGTGGAACACGATGTCACGCTCCTCGGGCGTGAGCTGGGAGAACGGCACGTCGGTGCGGACGCCCATCTCGCGCGCCACCTGCTTCATGAGGTCCCACATGAGGGTGTTCCACGGGGCGACCGCGCCCTCGTCGATGCTCAGCGACTCGTCGGGCACCAAAGACGACTCGTCCACGCGGCGCACCACACCGGTTCCGCCGCAGGTGGGACATGCCCCGCCGCTGTTGAACGCAAGGTCCTCCGCACCGGGCCCAAAGAACTCCCGCCCGCACGAAGGGCAGGTGATGGGCAGCATGAGCGCCACGTTCATGGAGGGCTCCGCGTGCGCGCCGCAGTGCGGGCACGCATGGCTGCCGAGCCGCGAGAACATGAGCCTCAGGTAGTTGAGCAGCTCGGTGGATGTGCCGAACGTGGAGTGCACGCCGGGGATGCCGGGCCTCTGGCGCAAGGCGAGCGCCGCGGGAACGTGAAGCACCTCGTCCACGGTGGCGCGCCCCGTCTGGGAGATGCGCCGGCGCGTATAGGTGGACAGCGCATTCAGGTAGCGGCGGCTGCCCTCCGCGTACAGCGTGCCAAGCGCGAGCGAGCTTTTGCCCGATCCCGACACGCCCGCGATCCCCACGAGCTGTCCGAGCGGGATATCCACGTCGATGTTCTTGAGGTTGTGCACGCGCGCCCCGCGCACCTGGATATGCGTTGGCTGCAGATAGTGATCGCTGCGCTTCATCCGCTCCCCCTTTTTCGTCTTCCCCAGTATAGAACCACGCGCACGCAAGCGGCCATCGCGACGGGCTGGGCGGCGCGGGCGGCTGTGCGTTCCGAAACGCCCGCTCTGCTGTGAAATCCTTCTCAGCCCCTGCGGTACAATGCAAGCGCACGACGGAAGGAACGAGCATGGATATCAATCAGATCGCCCAGATGGCAGGCGTCTCGCGCGCCACGGTCTCGCGCTACTTCAACGACGGCTATGTCTCCCAGGAGAAGCGCGCGGCCATCAAGCGCGTCATCGACAAGACCGGCTACGTTCCCTCCCGCCAGGCGAAGGTGCTGCGCACGGGCAAGACCGATATCGTGGGCGTCATCATCCCCAAGATCAACTCCGCGTCCGTCTCCCGCATGGTTTCCGGCATCACGCCGGTGCTCAACGATGCCGGCTACCAGGTGCTTTTGGCGAACACCGACAACGATGCGGCACGCGAGGTCGAGTTCATGCGCCTGTTCTCCGAGCGCCGGCAGGTCGACGGCGTCATCCTGGTCGCCACCATCTTCACTCCCGCCCACCTGGCGGCCCTGAAGGAGCTGAACACGCCGCTCGTCGTGCTCGACCAGAGCCTTTCGGGCTATTCGTGCGTGTACCAGGACGACTACGAGGCGGTGCGCGAACTGACCGGCCAGGTCCTCGCCACCGCAAAGGCACCGGCATACATCGGCGTGCTCGAGGAGGACGTTTCCGCAGGCGAGATGCGCCATCGTGGCTTTTTGGACGCCTGCCGCGAGTGCGGCGTCGAGGTGCCCGAGGATGCCCAGGAGCTCGCCGAGTTCACCGTGGACTCCGGTTATTCCTGCGCCGAGGCCATCATGCAGGCCCGCCCCCATACCGATGCGATCGTGTGCGCGACCGACTCCATCGCATTCGGCGCCTTGACCTACCTGCACGAGCACGGTCTGCGCGTCCCCGAGGATGTCCAGGTGACCGGCGTGGGCGACAGCGAGCTCGCGCAGGTCGTCACCCCGCGGCTCACCACGGTGCACCACCATTACAAGACCTCCGGGCAGGAGGCTGCGAAGATGCTGCTCGGCACCATGTCGGGCGATGACACCGTCGCGCGCACGGTCAAGATGGCCTACGAGATCGTCAGGCGCGCGTCCACGCGCTGACGGCATGCGCCGGATACCGTTCACCGACGCATAGCGACCGTTCAAAACTGGAATCGATTTCACATAGGCAAATCCCGCAGCAATGAAGTATTACTGAAATTGTGAGAACGATTACATATGAGAGCGTTCCCATATTCAGTCAGCGAAAGGGGTTTCCATGGCACTCGATTACACCAAGGCCGCCCAAGAAATCTTGGACGCCATCGGTGGCCCGGGCAACGTCGTCTCCGCAGCGCACTGCGCGACGCGCCTGCGTCTCGTCATTGCCGACGACTCGAAGATCAACCAGCAGGCCGTCGACAACGCGGAAGGCGCCAAGGGCAATTTCCAGGCTTCCGGCCAGCTGCAGGTCATCTACGGCACGGGCACCGTCAACAAGGTCTACGACGAGTTCATCAAGCTCGGCAACATCACCGCCGCCACCAAGGCGGAGGCAAAGGCCGCCGCGGCCGAACAGCAGAAAAACCCGTTCATGCGCGCCATCAAGCTGCTGGGCGACGTCTTCGTCCCCATCATCCCGGCCATCGTCGCCTCCGGCCTGCTGCTCGGCATCCTGAGCGCCCTGTCCTTCATGGACTCCAACGGCTTCATCACGCTCGACACCAACAACGCCTGGTATCAGATCCTGAACCTCGTGTCGAACACCGCGTTCACGTTCCTGCAGATCCTGATCGGCTTCTCCGCCGCCAAGGCGTTCGGCGCCAACCCCTACCTGGGCGCGGTCATGGGCATGCTGCTCATCAACCCCGGCCTGCAGAACGCCAACACCGTCGCCACCGACGGCGTGCTGCAGACCTACACGGTCATCCCCGGACTCTACAGCATCGACTGGACCGGCTACCAGGGGCACGTCATCCCCATCGTCATCGCGGCCGGCATCCTCGCGTTCATCGAGAAGCGCCTGCACAAGGTCGTGCCCGAAGCCTTCGATCTGTTCGTGACCCCGCTCGTCTCCGTCGCCGCCACGGCCTACATCGTCATGCTCGCCGTCGGCCCCGTCTTCGTGTGGGCGGAAAACGCCATCCTCGGAGCCATCCAGCTGCTGCTCACCCTGCCGCTCGGCCTCGGCTCGCTCATCATGGGCGCCCTCTACGCGCCGACCGTCGTCACCGGCATCCATCAGATGTACACCACCATCGACCTCGGCCAGATCGCAAGCTACGGCGTGACCTACTGGCTGCCGCTCGCCAGCGCCGCCAACATCGGCCAGGCCGGAGCCGCGCTCGCCGTCGCCCTCAAGACCCGCAACGTCAAGACGCGCTCGCTTGCGCTCCCCTCTTCGCTGTCCGCCTTCATGGGCATCACCGAGCCCGCGATCTTCGGCGTGAACTTGCGCTTCTTCAAGCCCTTCGTGGCCGGCTGCATCGGCGGCGGCCTGGGCGCCATGTTCGCCTCCATCTCGGGCCTCGCAGCCAACGGCACCGGCGTAACCGGCATCTTCGGCATCCTGCTGTGCCTCAACCAGCCGGTCCAGTACATCATCATGCTCGCCATCGCGGCGCTCGTCAGTTTCGGCCTCTCCTTCATGCTCTACAAGGATCCCGAGCCTGAGACCGCCGGAGGCGCCACGGTCCAGGCGGCCGTCACCGCGCCCGCTCGCGACGAGGCGGAGGCCGCAGCCCTCTCGTCTGCCGCCGCGAACGCCGCCGTCGCCGCCATCGACCAGGCGCAGCCCTCCTCGGCCCAGGCCGCAACGCTCGCGGCGCCCATGTCCGGCCAGGCCATCGCCATGTCCGAGGTCTCCGACCCCGTGTTCGCCAGCGAGGCCATGGGCGGCGGCATCGCCATCGTCCCGTCCGAGGGCAAGCTGTACGCCCCCGCATCCGGCACCATCATCGTGCTCGCTGAGACCGGGCATGCGGTGGGCATGAACACCGACGCCGGCACCGAGGTCCTCATGCACATCGGCATCGACACCGTCACGCTCGAGGGCAAGCCCTTTACCGCCCATGTGAAGGTGGGCGACCACGTCGAGGCGGGCCAGCTGCTGATGGATATCGATCTCGACTACATCAAGGCGCAGGGCCTCGACACGGTCACGCCCGTGATCATCACCAACACGGCCAGCTATGAGAGCGTCGCGCCCGTTGCGCATGACACGGTTGCCGTGGGCGACCCGATCATCACCGTCAAGTAAAACCCCTCCCTGCGGGCACCGGATACCCCATGCGGTCATCCGATGCCCGCGCTTGAAAGGATTCACATGGCACGCACGCGCTGGAGGATGGGATTTCACCTCATGCCGCCCGTCGGCTGGCTCAACGATCCCAACGGACTGTGCCAATTCCGCGGCACCTACCACGTCTTCCATCAGTACAGCCCCGATTGGCCGGCGCCGAACGCGCCGCGCGGCTGGGGCCATTTCACCAGCGAAGACCTCGTGCACTGGCGCCATCACGGCATGGCCATCGCGCCGGACACGCCGGAGGAGGCCACCGGATCGTACTCCGGCTGCGCCGTGGTGATGCCCGGCGCCGCCTCAGACGGCGGCGACCGGCTGCGGCTGTACTACACGGGCAACGTCAAGGAGCCGGGGGACTTCGACTACATCCGCACCGGCAGGCGCGCCACCCAGATCCTCATCGAAAGCGACGACGCGATGAGCTTGGGATCGAAGCGCGTCATCCTGCGCAACGAGGACTACCCCTCCAACTGCACCTGCCACGTGCGCGACCCGAAAGTCTGGCGAGGCGAGGGGCGCTGGTGGATGATCCTCGGCGCACGCGACACCTCCGATCGCGGCATCATCCTGCTCATGAGCTCCGAGGACGGCGTCGCCTGGACGGTGGCGAACGAGCTTCGCTCTTCCGAGCCGTTCGGCTACATGTGGGAATGCCCCGACCGCATCGTCCTCGACGGCCGCACCTATCTCTCCTTCTGCCCCCAGGGCATGGAGGGGCTTCCCTGGGCAAACGGGATGCGCGACCAGTCCGGATATGCGCCGCTGCCCGAAGGCTCCGACCTCAGCACCCCCGGGGTATCCATCGACACCGGCGCGTTTCGCCGTTGGGACGCCGGGTTCGACTTCTACGCCCCGCAGACCTTCGTCGATGAATCCGGGCGCACCGTGCTCATCGGGTGGATGGGCATGCCCGAGGCCCCGTTCGAAAGCGCGCCCGACGGCCTGCCGTGGTGCCACTGCCTCACCGTCCCGCGCGTGCTCACGCGTCTGGACGACGGCGCCATCGCGCAGACACCCGTCCCGGAGCTTGAGCGCCTGCGCGAGGCCGAGGAGCTCCTCATCGCCCCGGGAACCATGGTGTTTTCCGGACAGCGCGCAGACATCGAGCTGACCGGGATCGAAGGCCCGCTGCGCCTCACCCTCGACGGCGGGCTTGAGATCGCCTTCGACGGGCACGAGCTGTCCTGCACGTTCACGGAGGGGGCCGACGCTCTCGGAGCCGGCCGCACGCGCAGGGCGCTTCCGCTCGACCGCATGGGCGACCTGCGCGTTCTCGTCGACGGCTCCGCTGTCGAGATCTTTGCCGAGGGCGGCCGCGCCGTGATGTCGACGCGCTGGTTCCCCGTTGCAGATGCGCTGAGCGTGACGATCGAGGGCACCTGCGCCTCGGCGCGCGCCTGGCGCATGGGCGACGGCATGACGGGCTCCGTCGACGCATAGCGCGCCCGACGCCGACGTGTCGACATGCATGCGGCGTCGTGCGAATCGCACAAAAAGGCGCCCGCGGGGCATCTCCAAAAGATGTCCCGCGGGCGCCCATTGCGTTCGCGCGGCGATCGGGAGGCTAATCGTCCCCGCCGCCGAAGATCTCCATGATGTCACCGAATGCCGACATGGGACTGCTCTTCTTCTTTTTCTTGTACTCGCGGTACTCGCGCTCGCGGCGGTCATCGTAGCGTTTGTCATCGTAACGGCGGTCATCGTAGCGGCGGTCGTCTCGACGATCCTCCTCGTAGGCCGCGTACTCGCGCTGCGCGCTGCGCGCCCGCTCGACGATCTTGTCGAGCTCGCCGCGATCGAGCCAGATGCCGCGACACTCAGGGCAGTAGTCGATCTCAACGCCGTTCTTCTCGGACATCAGCAACGTCACGTCCTTGCATACTGGGCATTTCATGGGTACAACCGTCCTTTCCGGAGTCGAAGGTTGGTCCACTTGTACCCCGTGCGTCGGTTTTTGAAAACGAGACGCCGCGAATGAGCCGATGCTTCCCCGGATTCGGACCCTGCTCATTCATGAATGAACGGGGTCCTTTTCGACGTTTGCCCAGGATTCGCTTGATTGACCCCCGTACTCATTCATGAATGAACGGGTCGATGGGAGTGCGGCAGGAATCTTGGAGCGCCCCTCAAAATGACACGGCCCCGCATGCGGGAATGCGGGACCGTGAGGAAGGGGAAAGCAATGTTTACCGTGCTGTCGAGCGGTGCCTTCAGCGGTCGATGCGCTTCATGGACACCGCCTCGACCAGCAGCGTGATGCCGGCGATGACCAGGTATGCGGCAAGCACGTATCCGAGCACGAGGCTCGAGTACAGCGGCATGGCGATGAACATGGCGCCCAAGATGACGTTGATGACGCCGGTCACCGTGCCCGCCGTGGAGTTGGGCAGGCCGAAGTACTTCATCTGGCGCGCAAAGGAGATGCGCTCGAAGCCCGTCAGGATGAAGAGGAACGCGAGCAGGAACACCAGCGTGCTAGCGGTCAGGTAGACGGGCAGCAGCAGGAACATGATGCCGAGCAGCGCGTTCAGGATGCCGGAGACGATCAGCGCCGAGCTGCGGAAGAACTCAGGCGTGCCGAAGTAGGAGATCACCTGGACGCCGCCGTGGACGAACAGGGCCACGCCAGCGAGCACCTGGATGAACGAGTACAGGCTGTACGGGGCCACCGCGCTGAAGACGCCCGCGACGACGAGCAGGGCTCCCAAAACGCCCATCGCCGCCTTGGCCTGCTTGATACGGCTGTTCCACCGGTCTATGAAATCGCCCTTGTAGTCAAAATCGGAGTCGAACATCTGCATACATATCACCTCAACAAACAGGGCCCTTCTTCGTGAATCGAAGTTCCGAGAGCCCCCTGGTGACCTTCTTCTACCCGAACCTGACCCATATTTCAGAGGAAGCGAAAATGCTTGACCCACCATATTTCCCACACACTAGATAGGTTTTCTTAAGTACGACGACCATGCTTAAGAATCGCTGAACGATTTCCATGTCGTGCCGCCGCGCCCCGCGAACGCACGCAAAAAGCCCTGCCCGGGCATATGACGCAGGGCAGGGCTTTTGATGAAAGGAGAGGCAAATCGAATACGGGCAGAGAGGGAAACCCTACGGGACGAGAAACGCTACTCGGCGAAGCGGTTCTTGTGATCCCAGCTGTGGATGTAGAGCTTGTCGGACGTGAGGTACTCGTAGATGTCGTCGACGATCTCGATCCCGCCGGCGGCGTCGCACTTGGCCTTGCGGATGAGGGCGCGCTCGCCGGGGTAGTACACCTTGTCGGAGCCGGGGCCGGGCTTGACGGCGGAAAGCCCGGCGCGCTTGTGACGTCGGGACCCAAGGTGACGCGTTTCTCGCTGTATGTCTACGCGCGCCAGCAGGGCACCTGGATGGAGATGCTCGGCGTCGCCCCTGACGACGAGCCTGCCCTCTCGCTCTCCTCTGACGACATCGCCGCCCTGCCGCCGACCTTCATCGCGGCGAGCACCGATGATCAGGACGTTCCCTTCAAGACGTCGAAGACGCTCTCGCGGGCGGCCCCGAACGCGCGCATGATGACTGCCTACTACCTCGAGCATGATTTCAACCGCGACACGTCCAACCCCGCCGGAGCCCAGGCTTACGCGGCGGCCCTCGCCTTCCTGGACGCGCAGACGGCAGCAGACGCGTAACGGTTCGGTTCCTTGTCCTATCCACCCCTTTTTCGATTGGAGCTATCCATGAAGATCGCATTGCTTGAACCGCTCGGTGTCTCCGCCGATCGCATCGCCGAGCTGGCCCGTCCGTTGGAGGAGGCGGGCCATACGTTTACGTACTACGACACCAAGACGACCGATGCCGACGAGCTTGCGCGCCGCTCCGCTGACGCCGATGTGGTCATGATCGCCAACAACCCCTACCCCGCGCGCGTGATCGAGGGCGCGGACAACCTCAAGATGATCGCCGTCGCCTTCACCGGCATCGATCACGTGGGGCTCGATGCCTGCCGCGAGCGCAATATCGCCGTCTGCAACTGCGCCGGCTACTCCGACGTCTCGGTCGCAGAGCTCACCATCGGCCTGACTATCGACGTGCTCCGCCGTGTGGCGGAAGGCGACGCGGCCGCACGCAACGGCGGCACCTCCGCAGGCCTCGTCGGCCGGGAGATCCACGGCAGGACCGTCGGCATCGTGGGCACGGGTCATATCGGCATCCAGGCTGCCAAGCTCTTCCGCGCGTTCGGAGCCGACGTGCTCGGCTACGCGCGCCACAAGAGCTACGCCGCACAGGAGGCCGGTATCACGTTCGTCGGCCTCGACGAGCTACTCTCGCGCAGCGATATCGTGAGCCTGCATCTACCGCTGAACGACACGACCCGCAAGACCTTCGGCGCCGACCAGTTCGCGCAGATGAAGGACGGTGCGGTGTTCATCAACTGCGCACGCGGCGCCATCGTCGACAACGACGCGCTGGCCGACGCGCTCAACTCCGGCCATCTGGCGGGTGCGGGCATCGACGTCTTCGACACCGAGCCGCCGCTCGACCCCTCCTACAAGCTGCTCTCGGCCAATAACGTCGTGCTCACGCCGCACGTGGGCTTCCTGACCGAAGAGGCCATGGAGCGCCGCGCCGTCATCGAGTTCGACAACGTGCTCGCCTACCTCAACGGCACGCCGCGCAACGTCTGCACGCTGTAGCAC
The DNA here is from genome assembly GCF_030385545.1 of Collinsella ihumii. Taxonomy (NCBI): domain Bacteria; kingdom Bacillati; phylum Actinomycetota; class Coriobacteriia; order Coriobacteriales; family Coriobacteriaceae; genus Collinsella; species Collinsella ihumii. Next base: position 65,186 of record NZ_JAUEIQ010000003.1, read on the forward strand.
GGCAGACCTTGCGCCGTTTAGAGCCTTCTTTTACTAACCCACCTCTTCATTCATGAATGAAGAGGTGGGTTAGTCATTGCTTTCTTGCGGAAACGCCGTTTTGGGCCGTCTTCGTTCATGAATGAACAACGCCGCCGATTCGCGGATGGCACCTCAAAGGCCCCTACACCGTTTTCGTCCCGAAGAGCTCTTGTCTAAGCTCGGCATTCTTGCTTTGAAATTCCTTGGTCTGGCGCATCGGCTTCAGGCCCATATGCTTACTAATCGTTGCCACAACCGATTCCAACTCGTTTTTTCTGAGCGTTTGATACCGTGTAAGGTCAAGTACGGTATATCCTGCTTCCAGCAGATGGGCCTTCCGCGCTGCATCAAGACCGAAGCGGTCGCTTCGGTTGTGAAACTCATCGCCCAGATATTCGACAATGAGCATGAATTCCTTCCAGAGGATATCTGGACGGCGTTCCTCCTGTTCACCGGCTTTACAGGCGACCACAGGCTCGTTCATGGTGGGAAGCGGTAACCCGTATCCCCCCATATGCCCCGGCAGCACCAACACGATCACAACGTTCGCTTCCTCAGGAGAGGCAGCCCCATCGACGACGAAATTGAGGAGTGTTCGCACTTTCCTTGCCCCGCGAATTCCCTGTGCCGCATCGAGATACTCCTTTGCCTCTTCAACCGTCATGAGAGGCGGGCGCTCACGAAGGCCGTCTTTGCTGTATCTATAAGTTCCTGTTAACTGATATAGGCATTTGAGAATCGAGACGTCGCTCATAGAAAGCGATGCTTTCATAAGGCACGCGATGGGAGAGAGCACATAGACGTTCGGTGCGATCCGTACAAACGTCTTCTCCGGATACGGAGGTCTCCAGAGATGCGCAAGAACCTGATTTGAGAACCGCTGTCGTTTATGCTCGTCAACAAGTACGTGAATGGGGGTCGAGCGAACTCCCAGGCGTTCCAGGACGTCTACTGGAAGCTTCGACGGGGCCACCATGTTTTCCACCGTGGACACGTACGCATTCGGGCTTATCGTGCGCGTCACCTCCTGCGCGCCAAACCAGTAGGCCAGACCGTGCGCATCGCAAAGAACCAGATTCGAGTCCCCGATCGTCCCTTTCACCATTGCCTCACCAGCTCCTCTTAGGTAGCCCCGCTGCATCTCCTTTGCGCGTAATGTTCCATATGCATCATACTAGTTCAACTTTAATATGAAGTTGGTTATTGCTAAAGAGATTGATTTTATACCAGTGGAATCTTACCGGATTCCAACAGCGCAGGTTATAGCCTCGTTGCCGCTTATGTCGATTCCTTCTGCACTCACTGGCATGAACCCTTGCCCTGTTCATTCATGAATGAAGAGATGGGTTAGTAATTGCTTTCCTGCGAAAATGCCGTTTTGGGCCGTCTTCGTTCATGAATGAACCAAGACACGATCCTGCTTGTTGGTCACGCAGCGCAAAAAGGGCCCCGGAGCAGATGCTCCGGGGCCCTTGCATCACGTTGACGATCGGTCAGACGCGAGGTGCGCTCTTACTCGTTGTACAGAGCGTTGAGCTTCAGCAGGTGCTGATAGCGGTCCATAGCGGCCTGCTCGTTCTCGGCGAACAGCTCCTCGGCGCGCTCCGGGAAGGAGCGGGTCAGGGAAGCATAGCGGGCCTCGTTCATCAGGAACTCCTGATAACCGCCCTTCGGCTCCTTGGAGTCGAGGGTGAACTTCTTGTCCGCAGCGGGGTTGAAGCGGAAGAGGTTCCAGTAACCGCAGTCGACAGCCTTCTTCATCTCCATCTGGCAGTTCTGCATGCCGCCCTTCTTGATGGAGTGCATCTCGCAGGGGCTGTAGCCGATGACGATCGACGGACCGTCGTAGGCCTCGGCCTCCTGGATGGCCTTGAGGGTCTGAGCCGGGTTGGCGCCCATGGCGACCTGCGCCACGTAGACGTAGCCGTAGCTCATAGCGATCTCGGCGAGGCTCTTCTTCTTGATGGCCTTACCAGCAGCGGCGAACTGAGCAACCTGGCCGAGGTTCGAAGCCTTGGAAGCCTGGCCACCGGTGTTGGAGTAGACCTCGGTGTCGAAGACGAAGACGTTGATGTTGTGGCCGGAAGCCAGGACGTGGTCCAGGCCGCCGAAGCCGATGTCGTACGCCCAGCCGTCGCCGCCGAAGATCCAGAAGGACTTCTTGGTGAGGTAGGACTTGTCGGCCAGGATCGCCTTGGCGGCATCGCAGCCGCAGGCCTCGAGGGCAGCGACGTAGGCCGCAGCGGCGGTCTTGGAGGCCTCGGCGTCGTTGCGGGCGTCGAGCCAAGCCTGACCGGTGGTCTTCACGTCCTCGGGCGTGCCGTCGGCAGCGATGAGCGCCTCGGTGTCGGCCACGAGCTTGTTCTGGACGGCCTCATAGCCGAGAGCCAGGCCCAGACCGTGCTCGGCGTTGTCCTCGAACAGGGAGTTGTTCCACGCGGGGCCGTGACCGTCCTTGTTGGTGGTGTACGGGCAGCGGGCCGCGGGGTTGCCCCAGATGGAGGAGCAGCCGGTGGCGTTGGAGATGAACATGCGATCGCCGCAGACCTGGGTCACGAGGCGAGCGTATGCGGTCTCGGCGCAGCCGGCGCAGGAACCGGAGAACTCAAGCAGAGGCTGCTTGAACTGGGAGCCCTTGACGTTGTTGGCCTGCAGGACGGGCTTCTCGGAAACCTCGGCGACGCAGTAATCGAAGACGGCCTGCTCGGCAGCCTCCTGCTCCTGCGGGACCATGGTGAGGGCGCCCTTGGGGCAGACCTTGACGCAGTTGGTGCAGCCCATGCAGTCGAGCGGGGACACGGCCATGGTGAACTTGAGGCCGGTGTCCTTCGGCATCTTGATGTCGAGGGTGCGCAGGTTCTCGGGCGCGGCCTCGATCTCGGCCTCGGTCAGACCGAACGGACGGATGGTCGCGTGCGGGCAGACGTAGGCGCACTGGTTGCACTGGATGCACTTGGTCTCGTCCCAGTGCGGAACCATGACGGCGACGCCGCGCTTCTCGAAGGCGGAGGCGCCGGTGAGGAACTGACCGTCCTCGTGGCCAGCGAAGGCGGAAACGGGCAGCTCGTCGCCCTGCATGCGGGAGATCGGCTCCATGATGGACTTGACCTGCTTGGCGATGGCGGAGCACTCGGCATCGGAGAGCTCGGCGACCTCGTCGGTGGCGTCGGCCCAGTCGGCGGGCACCTCGAACTTGCGGAACGCGGTGGCGCCGGCGTCGATGGCCTTCCAGTTGGCCTCGACGATGGCCTGGCCCTTCTTGGCGTAGGACTTCTCGGCGGCGGCCTTCATGTACTCGATGGCGTCGGCCGCGGGCAGAACCTGCGCGAGCGCGAAGAACGCGGACTGCAGCACCGTGTTGGTGCGCTTGCCCATGCCGACCTTCTCGGCCAGGTCGATGGCGTCGATCAGGTAGACGTTGATGTTGTTCTTGGCGATGAAGCGCTTGGCCTCGGCGGGCATGTGCGCGGAGAACTCCTCGTCATTCCACTGGCAGTTCACCAGGAAGGTGCCGCCGGGCTTGACGTCGCGGACCATCTTGAAGCCCTTGACGATGTAGGAGGGGTTGTGGCACGCCACGAAGTCGGCCTTGGAGATGTAGTACGGGGAGCGGATCGGGGAGTCACCGAAGCGCAGGTGCGAGATGGTGACGCCGCCGGTCTTCTTGGAGTCGTACTGGAAGTAGGCCTGGACGTACTTGTCGGTGTGGTCGCCGATGATCTTGATGGAGTTCTTGTTGGCACCGACGGTACCGTCGCCGCCGAGACCCCAGAACTTGCACTCGATCGTGCCCTCGGCCGCCGTGTTGGGAGCATCCTCCATCTCGGGCAGGCTGAGGTTGGTGACGTCGTCCACGATGCCGACGGTGAACTCGCGGCGCGGAGCGTCGGACTTGAGCTCCTCGTAGATGGCGAACGCGGAAGCGGGCGTGGTGTCCTTGGAACCCAGGCCGTAGCGGCCGCCGATGACGGTGATGCCGGTCTTGCCAGCCTCGTAGAGGGCGGAGACGACATCCTGGTACAGGGGCTCACCGATGGAGCCCGGCTCCTTGGTGCGGTCCATGACGGCGATCTTCTTGACGGTCTCGGGGAGCACGTCGACGAAGTGCTTGATGGAGAACGGACGGAACAGACGGACCTTGACCAGGCCGACCTTCTCGCCCTGGGCGTTCAGGTAGTCGATGACCTCCTCGAGCGTGTCGCAGAAGGAGCCCATGCAGACGACGACGCGGTCCGCGTCGGGAGCGCCGTAGTAGTTGAACAGGCCGTAATCAGTGCCGAGCTTGGCATTGATCTTGCCCATGTAGTCCTCGACAACGGCGGGCAGCGCGTCGTAGGCCTTGTTGCAGGCCTCACGGTGCTGGAAGAAGACGTCGCCGTCCTCGTGAGAGCCGCGCGCGGAGGGGTGCTCAGGATTCAGCGCGTGATCGCGGAACGCCTGGACGGCGTCCATGTCGCACATCTCGGCCAGGTCGGCGTAATCCCAGACGGCGACCTTCTGAATCTCGTGAGAGGTGCGGAAGCCGTCGAAGAAGTTCAGGAACGGAACCTTGCCCTCGATGGCGGCGAGGTGCGCCACGGGAGCGAGGTCCATGACCTCCTGGACGTTGCCCTCGGCGAGCATGGCGAAGCCGGTCTGACGGCAGGCCATGACGTCGGAGTGATCGCCGAAGATGTTGAGCGCATGGGAGGCGACGCAGCGGGCGGACACGTGGAAGACGCCCGGCAGGCCCTCGCCCGCGATCTTGTACATGTTCGGGATCATGAGCAGCAGACCCTGAGACGCCGTGTAGGTCGTGGTCAGAGCACCGGCACCGAGCGAACCGTGGACGGTACCGGCAGCACCGGCCTCGGACTCCATCTCGATGACGTTAACGGGCGTACCGAAGATGTTCTTCTTGCCCTGCGCGGCCCACTGGTCGACATGGTCGGCCATAGGGCTGGACGGCGTAATCGGGTAGATACCCGCAACCTCGGTGAACGCATACGATACGTATGCGGCCGCCTCGTTGCCGTCCATAGACTTGAACTTACGCGCCATATACCCCTCTCCTCTCAAGTTGGGTGTACATGTTCCGGAAGCGTCCGCCCCCGGTGATTACCATGCATGGATACCTTCCGGCGATCTGGATGGCATCAGTGGACAAAAATCCGCATGCAGGATTATTGTACTCCGAACACCGGAATAGACATACGAGATCTGGGGCAGTTTTTGTCCTGCGGAATTGTTATCGGTACCAGCGGTTTGGTTGCCTTCGGCTGACCGCGTGACCTTCAGCAGGAGCGAAAAAGAACAGCCGCGGCACACTGCGCGCAATATCTGTTTTCAATCCCAACGGCACCGCATTCGTTCCGTTGCCCGTCCGGCTCGTTTGACCCCGCCGGGAGATGGGTCATTTGGGGACGGGTTCGTTCCAGCCCATCGGCGGCTGTGCAGATCACCGATGGGTTGGAACGAACCCGTCCCCAAATGACCCATTCACACCTGCTGGCGGGCGACCAGGTCGGCGAACAGCCCGCCGCGCTCGACGAGCTCGTCGTAGGTGCCGTCCTCGACGATGCGCCCGCCGTCGAGCACGACGATGCGGCTGCAGGCGCGAATCGTCGACAGGCGGTGCGCGATGACGAGCCTGGTGCACTTCAGCGACTCGAGCGAGTCCGACACGATCTTCTGCGTCACGTTGTCGAGTGCGCTCGTCGCCTCGTCGAACATGAGGATCTTGGGTTTGGCGGCGATGGCGCGCGCGATCATGATGCGCTGGCGCTGCCCGCCCGACATGCCGCCACCGCCCTCGGTGACCATCGTGTTCATGCCCATCGGCATCGCATCGATATCGTCGGAGAGGCCCGCGAGCTCGGCGGCCTCCCAGGCCTGCTCGAGGGTGAGGCCGGGCGCCGATATGGCGATGTTGTCGTAGATGCTCCCGGCGAACAGCCTGCCGTCCTGCAGCACCACGCCGATGCGCTTGCGCACGCTTCCCGCGTCCACGCTCGCCAGGTCGCGCCCGTCGTAATAGACCGCGCCACGCTGGGGCCGCTCGAACCCGAGCAGCAGGCGCATGAGCGTCGACTTGCCGCAGCCGGTCTTGCCCACGACCGCGACGTACTCCCCAGGACGGACCTTGAGCGTCAGGTCCTCCAGCACCGGCCGGTCGTCGCCGTAGGCGAACGTGACGTGGTTGAGCTCGAACCCGCCGGACATGCGCTCGAGGGCGCGCTTGGACTCCGAGGTCTCCGGCACCGTCTTGAGCAGCGGATCCGCCATCGACAGGTACGGACGGATGCACGCCATGTTGACCGCCGCCGCGCCGAGCGCCGCAAGCGCGGCGGAGACCGCGCCGTAGGCGGAGGTGAACGCCATGTACTCGGCAACCGAAAGACCGCCCGCCGCGGCGCTCAGGTAGAACACGATCGTGCCCAGCGAGGCGACGGCCATCTGGATCGTCGAGGAAAGGCGCGTGAGCACCGGCCCGTTGTAGGTGAGGCGCGCCTGCCGGTGGTAGAGGTTCGCCCAGGTGGCGAACGCGCGCTTCTCGGCACCGACGAGCTTGATCTTCTGCAGGCCCTCGATCAGGGCGTACTGCCAACCCGACAGGCGGGCCCCGAGGTCGAGGCGCCGCGCGGTCACGCGCATCTGCGCGGCGGCGACCAGCGCGGTCACCGCCGTGGTGAGCAGCGCCACCCCGACGGTCGGTGCCGCCATGGCCGGCGCGATGGCGGCGATCTGGCCCACGTAGGCCATCGCGAACAGCGCGTTGAGGAGCGCGGTCAGCACGACATCCTGGATGAGGCGCCCGACTTCGCCCACGATGGCCAGGCGCTCGGACAGATCGCCCGTCTGATAGCGCGAGAAAAACGATGCCGGCAGCGACAGGGCGCGCATCATCATCGCCGCGTCGAGCGGCACGCTGAGCTTGGTCGAGATGCGCGCGAGCACGATCTGCCTGATCCCGCCCACGATGACCTGCGCCACGAGCACGCCGACGAGCAGCACCGCGAGCGGCGCGATGATGCTCGCCGTTCCCGCCTCGACGACCGGACCGAACACGATGCGGTTCACGAGCGGTGCGACCATGCCGAGCGCCGTCGAGGCGGCGGCCGCGCAGATGAGCGCGATGATGTCGCCGCGGTCGAGGGAGCGCGCCATGAACAGCAGGATGTCGCGCACGCCCAGCTCGCGCTGGGGCAGCGGCCGGTAGAAGCACCAGGCCTCGTCCGCCAGGCGCTTGGCGCTGCGCTCGTTGACGCGCACGGGCCCCATGCCGTCGATGAACTGGTAGCCGCCGCGCGCCAGCGGGATCAGCGCCACGGGCAGCCCGTCGTCGGCAAAGCCGAGCATGGCCCCCATGGCATCGCGGTACCATGCGCCGGACAGGCGGACCGGGCGGCACATGATGCCCGTCGAACGCAGGCGCTGCTGGATGAGCTCGTCCATGCTCTTCACGCCGCGCGGCGTCTCGCCGCCCTCGACCCCGTAGTAGGCGAGCACGTGATCGAGCGCGCTGCCCGCCTGCACGAGACGGGAGGCGCCCTCGGCGGTCCGCGCGCCCGTCACCGCGTCGGACAGGCGGTGCAGCGCCTGCTCGAGGCGCTCATCGTCGAAGCGGCGGCGCGCCTCGACCTGACTCTCGAAGAGATCCATGCGCACCCCCTACTCCGCCGTGACCAGCCGCTCGTACAGACCGCCCGCGCCCATGAGCCCATCATGGGTTCCCCGCTCGACCACCCGGCCGCGATCGAGCACCACGATCTCGTCGCAGTCCCGAATGGCCGACAGGCGGTGCGCGATGACGATCAGCGTGATGCCGCGGCGGCGGATGGCGCGCATGACCTCCGCCTCCGTCTGGGCGTCCAAGGAGCTGGTCGCCTCGTCCATGATGAGGATGACCGGATCCGCGGCCAGCGCGCGGGCGATCTCCAGGCGCTGCCGCTGGCCGCCCGACAGGTCGCGCCCGCCCTCGGCGAGCACGCCGTCGTAGCCGCCGACGCGCCGCATGATGTCGTCGTGGACCTGCGCGTCGCGGGCGGCGAGCAGGACCTCGAAATCCTCGATCGACTCGTCCCACAGGCGGATGTTGTTCGAGATCGTGTCGTTGAACAGCGTGATGTCCTGGTCGATCACCCCGATCGAGGCGCAGCGCGCCGAGCGCGGCACCTCCTCGAGCGGCGTGCCGTCGAGCAGCACCGATCCCGACCAGGGGCGGTACAGGCCTGAGATGAGCTTGGAGATCGTCGACTTGCCGCAGCCCGACGGGCCCACGAGCGCGATGCTTCGGCCCGGCTCCACGTCCAGGGAAAAATCCTCGAGCAGGGGCTCGGCGAGCGGCGAGTAGCCGAAGGTCACGTGGTCGAGCCGCACGCCGCCGCGCAGCTTCCCCATGAACAGGCCGGCCGCGGGCGGGCGCTCTGCCGAGGGTGTGCGCTCCGCCGCGGCCGTGCGCTCACCCGCGGCATCGTCGTCGCGCTGCGGCTCGTCCTCGGCGCACAGCGGATCGGTCGGATAGTCCATCACGTCCTTCAGCCGCTCCATGTCCGTGCGCATCTCCTGAAAGGCCTGCAGGCTCTCGATGAGCCCCTGGACGGGGGCGGCGAACTGCGCGGCGAACCCCTGGAAGGCCAGCAGCATGCCGACCGACAAGTCGCCCGCGATGATGAGCCAGGCGCCGAACACGAGCACGGCGATGTTCGCCGTGCAGGTCACGAGCTGCGGAACCAGGCCGAGATACTGGTCGATGCGCGCATAGCGCACCGTCTGCGCGTTGGCGTTCGCCTGAAAGCCCGCCCACCTGCGGAAAAAGCCCGTCTCCACGCCGGAGGCCTTCAGGGTCTCGACCATCGAGATGCCCGCCATGGTCGCGGCGGCCAGGTTGGCCTCGTCGCGCATCTGCACGCGCGCGATGTTGACGCGGCGCGCCGAGATGACGAGCGCCATCGCGACGTTGACGGCAACCGCCGCGATGCCGACGGCGGACAGCAGCGGCGAATAGGCGACCATGAGCACGAGATACGCCACGACCATGGCCGCGTTCACCAGAAGCGGGGTCAGGATGCCCACGATGGTCTTGGCGATGCCGGCGTTCGTCTGCGCACGGGCCATGATGTCGCCCGCGGCGCGCTGCGAGAAGAACTCCATCGGCAGGTGCAGCACATGCCAGAAAAACGAGGCCGCCGACGATACGGCCATCTTGCCCTCCAGGCGCAGCAGGTACACCGCGTTGAGGGCAGAGGTGACCACCTGCAGCAGGTAGGCGATCGCCAGCGCGCCCACGAACGGGACGAGCCAGTCGGGATTCGTCCCCGTGATGATGCGATCGGTGAAAACCTGGGAGACGGCGGGGGCGACAAGCCCCAGCAGCGACACGATAGCGCAGGTCAAGGTCACGAACAGCACCAGGGAACGCGTGCCGTGGAGGCGACGGCCGGCAAAGGCGGCGATGGATGCGGGCGCGCCGCCCGGCATGAATTCCGGCCCCGGCTCGAGCGCCAGCACGATGCCGGTGAACTCCCGGTCGAACTCCTCGAGGGGGACGCGGACCTCTCCGCGGGCGGGATCGTTCAGATAGGCGAAGGCGCCATTGAAGCCGCGCAGCACCACGAAATGGTTGAACCCCCAGTGCACGATGCAGGGGAACTCGCCCTCTTCGATCAGGGCGTCCATCTCATAGCGGAACCCCTGCGCATCGAACCCGTATGCACGCGCCGCACGCAGCATGTTCGCGGCCGACTGGCCGTCGCGCGAGACGCCGCAGTCGCGGCGCACCTCCTCGAGCGGCAGCCATTTTCCGTAATAGGCGCACACCATGGCAAGGCAGGCGGCCCCGCATTCGAGGGCCTCCATCTGCATGATCTGGGGAATGCGGCGCGCCAGCCCCCGCATGGGGGCACAGGCGCGCCGCCTGGCGAGCCTGCCGGTCATCTACGCCCCCGACAACAGCTCGAACGGCGAGTAGCTCTTGACGACGACCGTGCAGTCGTAGGTGCCCACGGGCAGCTCTATGAATGCCGTGCCGACGTCGTACCAGCCGCTTTCGGGAGCCGTCGCATCGGGAACCGTCACCATGGACGCAAGCACGGGGGTTCCGCCCACCGATCCGATCGTCCCGGAGACGTCACCGACCCGCACGGTGTCCCCGCGTGACAGGTCGGATGCCTTCTCGGAGTCCATGTAGCACGTCGCCCCGTTGCGGCCCACCACGATCACGGCATCCTGGGTGTCCTCGAGTCTTCCGAACACCCCCCACACGACACCGGCGGCAAGCACCAGGATAACCGCTAAAACGATCATCCAGGCGCCCGGGTTCGATACCTGGATGTAGTCGTCCAGGTGCTCCGGTGACCGCATGTGCGCCAGGCTCTTGTCCCGAAACAGGCTCGCCATATACGTCGATTAGCGCATGCCGGGCTTGGGGCGGGAGATGTAGCCGAGGCCACCCACCACGCCGTCAAGCAGCGCGTCCTCGAGGGGCTGAGCGCCCCGATGCTTCACAGGACGGGTTTCGGCAAGCTTCTCGTCCGAGCGCTCGCGAAGGTCCTGCGACGCCTTGATACGCTTGTTGTCCATTTCGCCCTCCTTAGCTTCAGGCCGACGCGCGGGAGCGCCGGCAATCTCATAATGCTATCCCAAAGCCGCTGCCCCGCGCCCCCTTGCGGGAAGCCGGAGCGAAAAGCGGAGCCGCAGCCTATGGAATCAGTGGTCGTCGCCTCGATCGGCGACATCCGCGGGATCTGCCGCGGGACCCGCCTGGTCCGCTGCGGGCCAGGCCTCGCAGCGAAGCGCGAGCACGGTGATGTCGTCTGCCTGCGGCGCGGCGCCGGCGAAGGCGTGCACGCCCGCGAGCACCTCGTCCACAAGCTCGCAAGGCTGCTCGCGGCCGCAATCCGCAAGCAGGCGTTCCAGGCGCTCCTCGCCAAAGCAGGTGCCCTGCTCGTCCATGGCCTCGGTCACGCCGTCGGTGTAGAGCACCAACATGTCGCCCGGAGCCATGGTGCGCGAGAACTGGCGGTACGGCAGCCCGTCGAAGGCGCCGAGGACCATGCCCGAACGGTCGCGGATCCAGCAGACGCCGCCGTCCGCGGCGAGATACGCCGGCGGGTTGTGGCCGCCGCACGCGAAGGCGAGCTCGCGCGTGCCGAGGTCGAGCACGCACAGCCACACGGTGACGAACATGCCCTGCTCGTTGTCGTGGCACAAGTCCGCGTTCGCGCGGCTCATGGCCTCGGCGGGCTCCAGCCCCTCCATGAGGAGCTGCTTCAAGATCGCCTTGGCGCGCATCATGAACAGCGCGGCGGGCACGCCCTTGTCGGACACGTCGGCGATCACGACCGCCAGGCGCGCATCGTCGACCATGAAGAAATCGAAGAAGTCGCCGCCGACCTCCTTGGCGGGGCTCATGGACGCGGCGAGCGCGAATCCGCGACCGCCTGTGAACGGCGGCACGACCTCGGGCAGCGCGGATGCCTGGATGCGCGAGGCGACCTCGAGCTCGGAGCGCACGCGCTCCCGCTCGCGCTCGAGGCCGGCGATGTTCTCGACATGCGCCTCGGTCTCATCGATCATCTCGGCGGTCCGGTCGGCAAGGATGCCCACCTCATCGCGCGGCCAGGCCTCGGAGCGGATCGCCGTCGCGGTCGCCACGTCGTGGGTGAGCGCGTACTCGGTCATGAGCCGGGTCAGGCCGAGCAGCGGGTTCACGAGGGTGGAGCGGAACAGCACGAGCAGCGCCGCCAGACAGACCACGTAGACCGCCACGGTGATGGCGAGCGTCGGCACCATCTGAGCCATGACCGCTTCGTTGAGGTCGCCCGCGGGGATGGACGCCACGCACAGCCACGACTTCGCGTGAACCGAGGAGATCGGTACATACATATAGTAGGTGGAGCCGTCCGGCGAGATATCGAGCGAGGCTAGGGTCTTCCCGCTCTCGAATGCCTGCCAGAGCCCGGGATACTGGTCGCGCGGGCGCTCGAGGACATCGCCCAAAAACGGCTGGTCCCCCGCCTCGACGCTCTCGTCCCCCGATGCGCCGGCCGCCACGCAGGTGACCGTCTGGCCGTCGTCGTTCGGCATGATGAAGGCGAAGTCGGAAAGCTGGTAGGCTTCCTTCATGCGGCTCAGCATATCCTGCAGCGAGTAGAAATACTGCGCCACGAGATACCGGTTGTACTCGTCGAGCGCCGCGTTGGCCTGGGCGTAGAGGCCCGCGGCCGCCTCCTCGCCCTGCGAGGCGCGCATCTGGTCGTACTGCTCGAACAGCCCGTTGTAGGTGGCCAACACCTCGTCAAGTCGGGCGATGAACTCCTCGTAGTCCGTCTCGCGGTTGATGATGTCGCCCATCTCGACCCAGCTGTCGTAGTCCTCGCCGGCGTCATAGCCGTTCTGGGAGGCCGACGCGCCCGCATAATCGGCGAGCTGGGCCAGGCGATTCGCCTGCGTGTCGAGGTAGGTCGTGCGGACGCTCGTGTGGATGAAGATCGCCGACAGGGTCACGGCGATCAGGGCGAAGATGGCGAACGCGGCGATGATCCGGCGCGTCAGGCGTCCCGAGCGGGCGTCGCTTTTCTGGGTGCGGTCGAGCTCCTCGTCGCCTCGTGCCATGTCCTGCCACCCCTTCGAACCTGCGCCCGACGGCGCACAGCATAACGACTGTATCTTAGCCGCCATCCGTGCAAAGAAGAACCGGTGAAGGGAGCGAGGGGAACGAATGCCCCCATTTTTCGCATGGGCGTCCCGTGCGCATGCCGTTCGAGGGCGCCGCGCCGCCGTCCCGAGACGGCGCCGGATGCCGAGTGGAGGCTGCACGGCGAGAAGTTGCCGAAAAATCGACGTTGTAGACGGCTCGATTCGGAACGCGCGGAACAACGCACCTGCGACGGAGCCGTTGCCTGCGGAAACGCCGGCCCTGAAAGTGCCGTTTCATGCGGGTCCGGATTCCATCCATCTACAACGTCGATTATTCAGCAAAACGTGCGCGTCGAGCCTCCACTGGGACCCCGCGCCCGGCGCGGAATGGATTGATCGGTGTTTCCCTAAAGAATGCGACGGGCCTCGATGGCGCGGCCGAGGGTCAGCTCGTCGGCGTACTCGAGGTCGCCGCCCACGGGCAGGCCGCTCGCCAGACGGCTCACGGCGATATCCATCGGCTTGATGATGCGCGCCAGATAGCTCGCCGTCGTCTCGCCCTCGATGTTGGGGTTCGTGGCGATGATGACCTCCTGGATGTCCTCGGACCCCAGGCGCGCGAGCAGCTCGCGGATATGCAGCTGCTCCGGACCGATCTTGTCGATCGGGCTGATCACGCCGCCCAGCACGTGGTACAGCCCTCGGTAGTTGCCCGTCCGCTCGATAGCCGTGACGTCGCGCGGCTCGGAGACCACGCAGATGCGGGTGCGGTCGCGCGATGAATCCTGGCAGATGGCGCACTCGTCATCGGTCGCATAGTTGAAGCAGCGGCTGCAGAAATGAACCTGCGCCTTGACGGCAAGAATCGCGTCGGCAAGCCGGCGCGCCTCCTCGGCGTCGGCCTCCAGAAGGTAATAGGCGATGCGCTGGGCAGACTTAGGACCGATGCCCGGAAGCCTTCCCAGCTCATCAAGAAGTATCTGCAAACTGCGATCAGCGCTCATGACCCACCCGATAGTCAACTCATAAAAGCACGACGGAAACCCGAGTCCGCCTGCCCCGCATGCGATGCCTAGAACGGCATGCCCGGGATGTTGAGGCCACCGGTGATGGCGCCCATCTGCTTGTTGGCGAGCTCCGTCACCTGACGGATGCCCTCGTTGACGGCCGCGACGATCATGTCCTGCAGCATCTCGACGTCCTCGGGATCGACCGCGTCGGGATCGATGGTGATGGACTCGAGCTGCATGCCGCCGTTCACCTTGACCTTGACCATACCGCCGCCCGCGCTGGCGTCGACGGTGGTCTGGGCGAGATTCTCCTGCGCGACGGCGAGCTGCTCCTGCATCTTGCGCGCCTGCTTCATCATCTGCTGCATGTTCATTCCGGCCATGTGAGCTCCTATCCTTACGTTATTGCGTGAGCGGCCCGATTGCCTCACGGCATCGTACCATGGCACGCGGTGCATGACAGCAAGACAGGGCAATCTTGGAGCTGAGGCAAAGGTATAAGCGTTGGCGGGTGGAGCGGAAAATGGGGAAGGGGCTAGCGGCCACTAGCCCCTCAACCAAAAAACTGCGCCGCCCGTAACCAGACTACGGGCTTTGCCGTTGAACGAAGCATACCCCATACGATCGCGGCCATGCCCCTTTTCTACAAGAAAATAAAGACCCCGCTCTCGTCTCACCATACGTCGCGACAATTGCCCCGTCTTGCCGTCGCGCGCCGCGTCACTTGTAGACGACGTTGCCGAAGATGCTGTTGAGCATGGCCTTGGCCTCTTCCTCCGACTGCGGGGTCTGGGCCTCCTCGGCACCTGCGGCGGGGGTGTTGGCACCCGTCCAGGGCAGGGCGCCGGCAGGCGATGCCGGCGCAGGGGCGGCAGTGGCAGCCGGAGTGGCCGGCGTGGGCGCCGATGGCGCGGCCGGAGCCGCCGCGGACACGGGCGGCATGTCGGCGGGCACGTCGAACGGCGGCACTTCTTCATCGTCATACGCCGCGATCATAGCGTCGTCGTAGGGCACCTGCTCCTCTTCCCACGCGCGACGGTCGGCGTCGATATCCGGCTCGCGCACAATGGTGGGTCCGCTGACCTGATCGGGCTGCGGGGCGGGCGCCTCGGGCTGCGCGGCCTGGGGCCGTGGCGCGGCGGGGGCGGGCGAGGTGACGGGCGCGGCCTGGCGGGCCGCCGGCGTCTCCGATACGGGCGCGGGACCGCCCTGCGGCTGCGGCTGCGGCTGCGAGGGGGATGCAACCTCGCGAGACTTTTCCTGGTGCGCAGCGGGTTGCGCCGCCGCGGGCTGCGCGGCGGGCTGCGCCGAGGCGCCCTCCATGACGTAGTCGACGGAACGTGCCCCGAAGACCTGCTGAACGATGGGCATGATCAAATCGTGCGAGTCGGCGCGGCCGAGCATCTTGATGGCAAAGCCCGACCCCTTGGGGAACCCGACGACCAAACGCGAACCGTCATCGGATTGGGCGCGCGCAGACTGAAGCAGCGCGCCGCGCGACGCCTGCGCCGCCGTGACGCGTTTGACGACCTCGCTCCACTTGCGCTGCAGATCCCCCGGATCGCCCGCAGCGACCGCGGGCGCGCTGGCGGAAACCGTCGGCTCACTGGGAGCGGCTTTGTCCGCCACCTCGCGCGTCGCGGGTGCGACGGCAGACGGCTTCTGGCCAGACGACGGCACCTGAGCCCGAGCGGCGGTCACCGCAGGCTCAGGACGCGAAGCCTCGGGCGCGTCGTGGGCGGGAACCTCGTGCGCTGGGCGGGAAGCCGCCGGTGCGGGGGCGGGTGTCGATTGAGCCTGCGTCTCGCGAGCAGGAGCTGGCGGCTCCGCCTGGGCACGCGGCGACGGAGCGTTCCAGGGCACGTCGCCCGACGTCGACGGGGCGGCGGCACCGGACGCTGCCTTGGGTCGCGGTGCCCGCGGGGCCCCCGCCCCGGCAGGCGCCGTCTGCTCCCGCTCCGCCGCGCGACGCGGCGCCGCCGATCCCGTCAGCGCCGCCACGCCCGCCGCCCCAACGGGCGCGCTCGGCACGCCGGCCGCAAGCTGGGCCTCGATGCGGTCGAGACGCTCCGCCAGCGCCTCGAGCGTCAGATCCGATTCGGGCCGCGCCAACCTGGTGCACGCGATCTCGAGCACCAGTCTCGCATCGGACGCGTTGCGCATCTCGATAGCCGCGTCGTCCAGCACGGTCAGCACGCGCGCCAGGCGGTCGGCACTCTCAAAGAGGGAAGCCTCCTCCACCAGCGCGGCAACCTCGTCGGGCGTGCCGTCGAACAGCTCGGATCTGCCCCCGGCAACGCGCGCGGTATACACGTCGCGCATGTGCGCCACGGCGTCGCGGGTGAATTCGAGCAGGTCGTTGCCCTCGTCAACCTGGGCGCGAATCATGCCGAACAGCCCCACGACGTCACGGGCGGCGATACCGCGCGCGAACTGAGCGAGCACCGTGCCCGACACCTCGCCGAGCAGCGCGCGGGCATCGGCCACGCGCACCGCGCCGTCGCCGAACACCGAGAGCTGCTCGAGCGTCGACAGGGCGTCGCGCATGCCGCCGCGCGCGTGGCGCGCCACGATCTCGAGCGCCTCGTCGTCGGCGTCGAAGCCCTCCTGCTCGCAGATGTAGCGCAGGCGCCCGACGATATCCTCGTTCGAGATGCGGTGGAAATCGAAGCGCTGGCAGCGCGACAGGATGGTTTCGAGAATCTTTTGCGGATCGGTCGTGCACAGGATGAAGACGACGTGGCTCGGGGGCTCCTCAAGCGTCTTGAGCAGCGCGTTGAACGCCGCCGCCGTGAGCATGTGGACCTCGTCGATGATGTAGACCTTGTACGCTCCGCGCACGGGCGCGAAGTTCACCGAGCTGATGATCTCCTCGCGCACGCTGTCCACGCCGGTGCGGGACGCCGCGTCGAGCTCGTAGACGTCCGGATGGGTGCCCTCCGCGATCGCCTCGCATTCAGGGCACGTCCCGTCGGGCATGCACCCGCTCGCGCCCTCCGCGCGCGCCGCGTCCGCATGCTGGCACAGCAGCGCCTTGGCCAAGATGCGCGCCATGGTCGTCTTGCCCGTGCCGCGCGGCCCGCAGAACAGGTAGGCGTGCGACAGGCGCCCCTCGGTCACCGCGTGCTTCAGCGTGGACACGATATGCTGCTGCCCCACGACGCTTTCAAAGGTCAGCGGACGGTATTTTCTATAGAGCGACTCCATGGAACCTCTCTTTTCACGCGAAACGGTTGCACCCTATCATACCCGCTGGCGCGGACCGCCCGCCATCGCGCCGCCACGAATGCCCGACAATCGGTCCGCACCGACCGAATGGCCGCAAACCGTATATTTCCATCACGAAACTGCTTAAAAATCCGTTTTGGGAAATACCTACAGTAACAGTAGGCTGAGTTTGGTGCGATTTTTGAGGCACATCTCCCCACCATCGCTACACCCCTCAGCATTTTCGCAGGAAACAACTGGGCAAATGCCGAGGGGTGCGGCGCATGTGGGCAAAGGGTACCGAAAAATCGCACCAAACTCGATATACACGTTTTTTGGGTGCTCGGGGACGGGTTGATTGGGGACGGGTTCATTTCAACCCATCGAGCTGCAACGCCGAAAAGACGACCTATAGCCCGCGCTCCTCAAGACGGCGCACGACGTCCTTGAGCGTGACGCGCGTCGCGAACAGCTGGCGATAGGTTGCGGTCTTCACCTTGTTCGCGCCCCGCAGCTCCTCCATTCGAGCCGACACGTCGGCGAGCTCGGAGCGGACATCGGCGGCAAAGGCGTCGTAGGCGTCCAGGCGCTCCGCATCGTTCATGGCAGGCCTCCCTCGGTATCGTGGCTTGCGATCTTTGTTTCCAACACAGCATCATTCCACAAGGCGCCCGGTGCGGAATGAATTAATCAGTGTTTCCCGAGGGGGCGTGGTACCATCTCCCCACAGGCACTAATCGCACCATAAACGCAGGACCGCACATGCCGCTTTTTCCTACACCGCGCGCAGCGCAACCGAACAGCATACCTGAGCCCGGAGCCACGGGCACCGGGCTTTTGCGCCGCTACCGTCCGCTCAGGACACGCGCGACCGGCGGCTTCGGCAGCGTGGAGATTTGCCTCGACACCCGCCTGCAGCGTCGCGTCGCCATCAAGCGCATCCCGCTGACCTCGCAAGGCGTCCGTACGGCATCCGACAACGTCGCCGCCGCCCTCATGGAAGCGCGCACCGCGAGCATGCTGCCGCACCCCAACATCGTCTCGGTGATCGACTTCACGTACGACTCGGCATACGCCTACCTGGTCATGGAGTACGTCGACGGCATGAGCCTCGAGGAGTTCCTCGCCCAGGTCGACGGGCATTCCCTGACCTATGACGAGGCGGCCAACGTCGCCGACGCGCTGGTCCAGGCGCTCAGCTATGCCCACGAGAACCGCGTGCTCCATCTGGACATCAAGCCCGCCAACGTGCTAATCGACCGCAACGGCAACGTCAAGCTCGCCGATTTCGGCATGGCGACGCTCGCCACCGCCGCGGGGTTCGGCGGCGCGCGCGGCGGCACCATCGGCTACATGTCGCCCGAGCAGCTGCGCGGAGACGCCGTCGACGAGCGCACCGACATCTTCGCGCTCGCATCCGTGCTCTTCGAGGCCCTCTGCGGCTACGCACCGTTTCGCGCCCAGACGCCCGCCGAATCGGAGGAGCTGATCGACCAGGGCGTCACCCGTCCGAGCGAGCTTTTGCCCGACATTCCGCCCGCGTCGGAGGAGGCGCTGATGAGCGCCCTCTCCCCGGCGCCCCAGATGCGCATGGACAGCGTGGAGGAGTTCGGCGACCGCTTCTGCCGCGGGCTGGGGCACGCGCGCGACGGGCGGCGCAGCTTCGCCACCCTCATCGCGCGGTTGACCTCCGACGAGCAGGATCCCGACGCCGAGGCCGACGAGCGCCCCGAGCGCACCTGGGAGCTCGATCCCAAGGAGGGCTACCTCGGAAGCCAGACCGCCCATGCGCGGCGCATCGCCGCGGGCGTGGTCGCCGGCGCGTCGGTGGCCGTCGTCAGCTGGAGCCTGCTTGGCACCGTGGGCCTGGTGGAGACGCTGCCGCGCCTGGCCTCGGCCGCGGCCATCGGCGTCGCGGCGGGCATCGCCCCGCAGCTGGGCTCGGCCCTCGTGTTCGCCGGGTTCGTGGCGGCCGTCCTCGCCGGCACCCCGCTCGTGCCCGCCCTGCCCGTCGTCGCCATCGCCTGCGCGCTGGCCTGCGGCTGGTGGCTCGTATGGGGACGCGAGAACCCCGGGCCGTCGGCGGCGCTCGTCTGCGGCGGGGCGCTCGTCTGCGCCACGGGAGATCCCCTGCTCGCCTGCCCTATCGCCATCGCTGCCTGTGGGTGCATGGCGTCAGGCGCCGCCGCGGCGTCGTCGGCGGCGCTCGGCATGGTGCTCGGCGCGCTCGTCGCCGCCCTTGGACAGGCCGGCGCGCTCGATATCGCGCAGGCGGCGAGCGCATGCGCGAATCCCCTGCTCATCGCCTCGACCGCGCTTGCGGCAGCCGGCTCTGCCATCATGGCGGCGCTCATGGGCCGCGCATGGTCACGCTACGACGAGGACGGCAGGAACGCCGGCTACATCGCCGCATACGCCGTGCCCGCAGCTGTGTCGATTCTGCTGCTTTGTCTTGCAAACCGTATGGAAATTGGCGGCGCGACCGCGCTGGGCGCGGCAACCCTTGTGGGCGGCGGCGTCCTTTCCACTATAATCGCTTGCATCTATGTCTATCTATTCGGTTACCGCAAAGAACCGACCGGAGTGTGATTGTTCGTGAACTTCCTGAGCACCTTCGAGGACCATGTCGCCGGCATCTTCGGTGCCGCCCGCGCGCCGTTCTCCTTCAAGAAGCTCGCCCGCCAGGCGGCTCATGAGATGGAAGATCAGACGCTTGTGATCAACGGCGTCAACACGGCGCCCGCTCTTTATACCATCCTGATCGCCAACGAGGACGACCCCCTCATGGCCCCCTATTATCCGCAGCTCACCCGCGAGGTCAGCGACTTCGTCAAGGCGAGCGCCGAGAAAAAGGGCTATGCGTTCGTGGGCGAGCCGCTGGTCCGCTTCATGATCGACCCGTCGCTCAAAAGCGGCCGCTTCTCGGTGTTCGCCGAGAACGTCGACGCCCCCACCCTCGGCCGCCTCTATGAGGAGGAGCGCGCCTACCAGAAGGGCCTGTCGGGCCAGATGAACATCGTGAACCCGCGTCCGGCGCCCGCCCGCGAGTCGGCGCCGAGGCCGGCGGCCGTGCGCCCCGCGCAGGCGCCCTCGCCCGCCGGCATTCAGGACGTGGCGCCCGACCCGTTCGCCCCGAGCGTCCCCGATCCGGCTGCCGCCCCCATCCCCGTTCCCGCCACCATCTCGCGCGAGACCATGGCGAGCATGAACGCCGCCGCGGGCGGCGCGGCTGCGGTCGCGGCCTCCGGCATGGCGGGCGCCCGCGCGTCCCGTCCGCAGCCGGCGGCCCCCTTGGCCGAGCTCGTCGACGTGGTCACCGGCGAGGTCCTGCCCATCACCCGCCGCAGCTGCACCGTCGGCCGCGAGCGCGCCGCAGCCGACGTGGTCCTGCGCGACCCCAACGTGAGCCGCCGCCACGCCGAGCTGCTCTACACCGGATCCGACTGGTCCATCGAGGACCTCAACTCCACCAACGGTACCCTGGTCAACAACCGCCGCATCACCCGCTGCCCGCTGCGCAACGGCGACCTTTTGACCTTCGGCCTGACTACGTTCGAGTTCAGGGGCTGATGCACCATGATCGACATCATCCTGTTCGCAGGACGCATCGTTCTCGTCCTTCTTCTGTATATCTTCCTGTTCGCCGTCATGAAGACCGGCGTGGGCCTGGTGCGCGGCCAGCGCCGCGACTCCGCCATCTGGACCATCGACGTCGACAAGGGCCCGCGCGGCATCCGCGGCATCCACGTGGACATGCTGGGCCCCGTCATCGTCGGCCGCTCCCCCAGCTCGGATATCTGCATTAACGAGCCCTTCGTCTCCGCCTCCCATGCGCGCTTCTCGCTGCAGGGGCCGGCGCTGGTGATCGAGGACCTGAACTCCCTGAACGGCACGCTCGTGAACGGGCGCCCGCTCGCCGAGCC
The DNA here is from genome assembly GCF_030385545.1 of Collinsella ihumii. Taxonomy (NCBI): domain Bacteria; kingdom Bacillati; phylum Actinomycetota; class Coriobacteriia; order Coriobacteriales; family Coriobacteriaceae; genus Collinsella; species Collinsella ihumii. Next base: position 85,965 of record NZ_JAUEIQ010000003.1, read on the forward strand.
CGCCACGCTGCGCGAAGGCGACGAAGTGCAGATCGGTGACGTCGTCATGAAAGTGAACCGTCGATGACCGACGAGAAGCGCACCTTCTCACATACGCCCGACACCCCCTACAGCTCGGACGAGCCCTCCATATCGGCACTCGAACCCCAGCCCGTCATGGACCTGGAGGCCGTCGAGGCGCCACTCGAGGTCGTGGAGCCCGCCGCATCCGCGCATGACGGGGATGCCGGCGCCCCCGCCGCGCATTTTGCCGAGCCCGCCCACTTCGCCGAGCCCGTGGCCGACGCGGCCGCGGACGCGTTCGAGCTGAGCGGGGCGCAGGCGGCCGACGAGGCCCCCGCGCATATCGGGGCGGCCCACTTCGCCGACGACGCCCCCGCCTCCAACGAGGTCGCTCCCGCCGCGGCGGACCCGCTGTTTAGCGACCTCACCGACCACGGGCCCGACATCGCACGCGAGGGCGCCGCGATCGAGGGCGCGGGCGACTACCTGGGCGATCAGGACACCGGGGAGCTTCCTCCTATCGACGCGATCGAGGCCGCCGTCGCCGCGGCCGAGCAGCGCTCGCCGGAGGACACCGCCGAGATCGACGTCGACGCGATCGAGGCGAAACTCAAGGACCCGGGCACCACGCAGAGCTTCACGCCCCTTCCCGAGGAGCGCATCGCCACCGATTCCACCTACGACGCGGGCACGACCATGTCGCTCATGTGGGGCGCCCGCTCCGACGTGGGCTGCGTGCGCTCCCATAACGAGGATTCCTATCTCGTGGCCTCGCCGCTGTTCGCCGTATGCGACGGCATGGGCGGCCACGCGGCCGGCGAGGTAGCGAGCTCGCTAGCCGTCGAGACCATCGCCAACACCGCGCCCAAGACCGCCGACGCCGCACAGCTCGCCGCCGCCGTCGAGGCCGCCAACGCGGCCATCATCCAGGCCGCTGCGAGCGGCATCGGCCGGCCCGGCATGGGCTGCACCGCCACGGTCGCTTACATCGAGGGGAACACGATCGCCATCGCGCACGTGGGCGACTCGCGCGCCTACCTTGTGCACGACGGCGTGCTCACGCGCATCACACGCGACCACTCCTATGTCGAGGAGCTCGTCGACGCCGGCGAGATCACCGCCGACGAGGCGCGCATCCATCCCAACCGCTCGGTCATCACCCGGGCGCTCGGCTCGGATCCGGCCATGTACGCCGACCACTTCCAGCTCAACATCGACGAGGGCGACCGCCTGATCCTGTGCTCCGACGGCCTGTCGAGTATGATCCCCGACAGCGAGATCGAAAACATCGCCGCCAAGTCCTCGACCGCGCAGATGTGCACCGACAACCTCGTCGACGCCGCGCTCGCCGCGGGCGGCGCGGACAACGTCTCGGTCGTCGTGGTCGACGTGGTGGACGACGGGCGCCTGAAGCAGGTCATCCGCACCCACCGCCGCAACGTGTTCATCGCCGTCGGCCTGCTCGTCACGGCGCTCGTGCTGTGCGCGGCCATCATGTTCTTCTCGATCTCCAATGCCATCTACCTCGGCGTCGACGGGGAGTACGTGGCGCTGTACCGCGGCATTCCCGCAAGCGTGCTGGGCATCGAGCTCAACCGCGTCGAGGAGAACACGACCATCAAGCTTTCCGACCTGCCTGAGGACACGCAGAACCGCCTGCGCGAGGGCATCTCCCAGCAGAGCCTCGACGAGGCGTGGGACACCCTGTCCGACTACCGTCGCCAGATCGAGGAGCAGCAGGTCCAGCAGCAGCAGAACGCCGAGGCCATCCGCGAGAGCGCGCAGGCCGCCGAAGCGGCGCAGGCGCAGCAGGACCAAACCGACGAGGCGGGCAAGGTACCGCAGCAAGACCAGCAGCAGCCCCAAGACGGCGGGCAGCTCGCTCCCCCCGCTGACGCCTTGACCCCCGCCACCGAGAACCCAGAAGGAGGCGCATGATGGGCAGTCGCCGCAACACCGAGCTCTTCCTGCTCGTCGCTGCCGCATTCCCCGTGATCATGCTGTACGCGCTGTACGTGGTCACAACGGGCACCCAGCTCAGCTTCGAGACGCTTGCCGTACCGCTCGGCCTGTTCGCCGCCTTCGCGGCGGCGCATATCGCAACGCGCTTCCTGGCGCCGGGCGCCGACCCCGCCATCCTGCCGGTGGTCTTCGTGCTGTCGGGCATCGGCATCACGTTCGTCACGCGCCTGGCACCCGATCTGGCCATGAACCAGCTCATGATCCTGTTCGGCGCCATCGCGCTCATGGTGGTCACCCTGGCCGTGGTGCGCAACCTCGACATGGTCAAGCGCTACAAGTACACCTTCGGCATCATCGGCATCCTGCTGCTGATCCTGCCCATGTTCGTGGGCACCGAGGTCTACGGCTCCAAGCTGTGGGTCGACGTCCCCGGCATCGGCCGCTTCCAGCCCGGCGAGTTCGCCAAGATCTTCCTCGTGCTGTTCCTGGCGGGCTACCTGTCCGAGAACCGCGAGCTGCTCTCGATCTCCAACCACAGCTTTCTGGGCCTCAAGATCCCGCGCTTCCGCCTGCTGCTGCCGCTGTTCGTGGTCTGGGGCATCTGCCTGGCCATCGTCGCCTTCGAGACCGACCTGGGCAGCGCGCTTCTGTTCTACACCGTCTTCCTCATGATGCTGTACGTGGCCACCGGCCGTGTGTCGTACGTGATCATCGGCCTGCTGCTGCTCGCCGTGGGCGCGTTCGGCGCCTATCACGTGATGGCGCACGTCCAGACCCGTTTCCAGATCTGGATCGACCCGTTCGCCGACGCGCAGGGCGGCGGCTACCAGCTCGTGCAGTCGCTCTACTCGCTGGCCGACGGCGGTCTGACGGGCGTCGGCATCGGCCGCGGCATGGCCACGATCATCCCCGTCGTGGAGTCCGACTTCATCTTCTCCGCCATCGGCGAGGAGATGGGTCTGCTCGGAGGCTCCGCGGTCCTGCTGCTGTTCATGCTGTTCGCCGTGCGCGGCCTCACGGTCGCCGCGCGCGCGAAGTCCGATCTGGCTGCCTTCATCGCAAGCGGCCTGACCGCCTCCATCTCGTTCCAGGCGTTCCTCATCGTGGGCGGCGTCACCCGCCTGGTGCCGCTGACCGGCGTGACCCTGCCCTTCATGAGCCAGGGCGGCTCCTCGCTGCTCGCGAGCTTCATCATCGTCGCCATCCTCATGCGCGCCGGTGACGAGGCGACGGGCAGAAACGTCGAGCTCGCCGGCTCCGGCACGGGCGAGGGCGCCACCCCGGCCGCCGGCGCCGTCGGCGCGAGCCGTATCGGCACCCGCATCTTCGGCAGCACCGCGAACACCGCCGCGCCCGCCCATGCGCACCCCGGCTCCCGCGTGCGCCGCCGCGTGCTCGACACGCCCGAGTCCGGCGTGCTCGGCCGCGTCGCTCTCGCCAAGCGCCTGACCCGCGAGGTCGTGCTGTTCACGGGCCTGTTCGCCATCCTGATCGGCAACCTCACCTACATCCAGGTCTTCAAGGCCAAGGAATACCAGGACATGCCCGGCAACAACCACACCATCGCCAAGGGCGCCTACATCAAGCGCGGCTCGATCATCACGTCCGACGGCGTGACGCTCGCCGAGTCCCTGCAGCAGGAGGACGGCACCTACGCGCGCTCCTACCCCAACGGCAACATGGCCGCGCACACCGTGGGCTACTACTCCGACCAGTACGGCCTGACGGGCATCGAGGCCTCCCAGAACGAGACGCTCACCGGCTCGCAGGATTACTCGACATGGCAAAACGCCATCAACTCCCTCGCCGGCATCTCCCAGCCCGGCAACTCGGTGCAGCTGACCATCAACTCGCGTATCCAGGCAGCCGCCGAGCTCGCGCTGGACGGCAAGACGGGCGCTATCGTGGTGCTCGACCCGCGCACCGGCGCCGTGCTCGCCAAGGCGAGCGCCCCCACCTACGACAACGCCAACGTCGCCTCCATCCTCTCGGGCGAGACCGGCGACGACTCGTCCATGTTCGACCGCACCACCCAGGCGCTCTACACGCCCGGCTCCACCTTCAAGGTCATCACGCTGGCCGCCGCCCTCGACTCGGGCACCGCGACTTTGGACGACTACTACAACGCGCCGGCGACCATGCAGATCGGCAACGCCGACGTGGTCAACAACGGCAACTACGACCTGGGCACCATCAGCCTGGAGCGCGCGTTCGCCTACTCGTCCAACGTGGTCTTCGGCCAGGTCGCCAACGAGGTCGGCGCCGACCGCCTCGTGCAGTACGCGCGGGCCTTCGGCTACGGCCAGTCGCTCGGCCAGGACTTCTCCACGGCCGAATCCATCATGCCCGACCCCTCTCAGATGACCGAATGGGAGCTCGCATGGGCGGGCGCCGGCCAGCCGGTCGGCCAGGGCCACACCCCCGGCCCGCAGTCCACGGTCATGGAGAACGCCGTCATGGTCGCCGCCATCGCCAACAACGGCCTGGCCATGAACCCCTACGTGGTCGCGCAGACCCTGTCGCCCACGGGCACCGTGGTCAAGACCACGCAGCCCCGTTCGCTGGGCCAGGCCATCAGCGCCGAGACCGCCGCGCAGGTGAAGGAGGCAATGCTCGAGGTCGTCGACGAGGGCAGCGGCTCTGCCGCCGCGATCGCCGGCGTCCAGGTCGCGGGCAAGACCGGCACGGCCGAGGCGACCTCAGATCTGGTCAACACCGCGTTCGTGGGCTTCGCGCCCTACGACACGCCGACGGTTGCGATTTCGGTCATGATCGAGAACTACGACGGCGACACGAGCGAGTCCGCAGCCGCCATCGCAGGCCAGGTGCTTGCGGTCGCGCTCGCCGCCCAGGGCGCATAGCGATGCGCCATGTCAGATGTGGAATGCAGCAAACTTTGATGCTTGATGTGTGTGAGGAGTAAAGAGATGGCGCAGCAACAGAACCTGCTCGGAGGCAGATACCTCCTCAAGGACAAGGTGGGTGCCGGCGGCATGGCATCGGTCTACCGTGCGGTGGACCAGGTGCTCGACCGCACGGTGGCCGTCAAGATCATGCTGCCGCAGTACGCCAGCGACGCCACGTTCGCGGCGCGCTTCAAGCAGGAGGCGCAGGCGGCAGCGGGCCTTTCGAGCCCCTATATCGTGGGTGTCTACGACTGGGGCAAAGACGGGGACACCTATTACATCGTGATGGAGTACCTGCGCGGCACCGACCTCAAAAGCGGCATCCGCAGCCACGGCGCGCTCGATCCCAAGAAGGTCGCGCAGATCGGGAGCCAGATCTGCGGCGCGCTTTCCGTCGCCCACAAGCACGAGATCATCCACCGCGACATCAAGCCGCAAAACATCATGGTGCTGCCCGACGGCAACATCAAGGTGATGGACTTCGGCATCGCGCGCGCCAAGAACAGCCACCTCACGCAGGACAACAACGTGCTGGGCACCGCGCACTACGTCTCCCCCGAGCAGACGCGCGGCCAGGAGCTCGGCCCGACATCCGACATCTATTCGCTCGGCGTGGTCATGTACGAATGCGCCACGGGCAAGGTCCCCTTCGACGGCGACGACGCCATCTCCGTCGCCCTGAAGCAGGTCAACGAGTTGCCCGTTCCGCCTTCGCAGGTCAACCCCAACGTCGACGGCGACCTTGAGCGCATCATCCTGCGCTGCATGGAGAAGGATCCCGCCAACCGTTTCCAGACCGCCGACGAGCTGCGCCGCGTGCTCAACAGCTACCTCGCCGGCCGCACGGTCGACGTGCCCGAGCCGACCCGCGTCATCGGCGCCGCCGGCGCCGGTGCCACCACGACCCGCGTGATGTCCGATTCGACGCAGGCCATGGCGCGCCCGGTCAACACCACGTCGCGCCCGGTGGGCGGCGCCGCCGCGGTCAACACGCAGGCGCGCCAGTTCGATACGAGCTCCTACAACACCAAGCCCGAGGGCTCGGGCAAGGGCAAGATCGTCGCCGCGGTCGTGGCCGTCGTCGCCGTGGTCGCCATCGCCATCTTCGCCGTCTCGGGCCTGTTCGCCCCGGCGGAGCAGGTCATTATCCCCGCGGTCGTGGGCATGGAGCAGGAGGTCGCCGAGGCGACGATCCGCCAGAACGGCTTCGAGGTGGGCGACGTGACGCCCGGCGCGAGCGACGAGTATCCCGAGGGCACCGTCATCGAGCAGCACCCCACCGCCGACGGCGTGCAGACGGCCGCCAAGGGCTCCGAGATCGACATCGTGGTCTCGAGCGGCCCCGAAGAGGCGGCGACCACCAAGGTGCCCGACCTGTCTCAGGCCGAGAACGAGGAAGATGCGCGCAACATGCTCATCGCCGCAGGCCTTGAGGCCGGCAGCGTCACCCAAGAGGGCAGCGACACCGTGGAAGAGGGCAAGATCATCAGCCAGAGCCCCGATGCCAACGAAGAGGTGGAGGAGGGCTCCAAGGTCGACTTCGTGATCTCACTCGGCCCCGACACCACGCCGGTTCCCGACCTGACGGGCATGACCGAAAGCCAGGCTCGCAATGCGCTGACCGACGCCGGCTTCGGCATGAGCCGCGACGAGGCGTACAGCGATACCGTTGACGAAGGCTATGTGGTCAGCTGGAACCCCAGCGGCAGCCAAGAGTCCGGCACCGAGATCACCGTCGTCATCTCGCTGGGACCCGAGGAGTCTGAGCCCGAAACGCCCACGACGCCCAATACACCCGACTCGCCAGAGACTCCGAGCACGGGCGAGGGCTCCAGCGACATCGACCTCACGGGCATGACCAAGGCGGAAGCGGAGCGGGCCATCGGCGCCGCCGGGCTCACGGCAAGCTTCTCCTATGCCGACGGCACGCAGGTGGGCGTCGATCCCGACCACGTGATCAGCTGGACGGTCAGCGGCAGCACGGTATCCGTGGTCGTCGCTTGGTAATCAAAGGCGCCGAGGCGAATCGCATCGCCTCGGCGCCTTTTCTTTATGAATGTGAAATTCCAGGGACTGTCCCTAAAATTTCATCTGCATGAAATTTTAGGGACAGTCCCTGGAATTTCACCGACCCCCTCGAGGCAGGCAAACTAGAACTCGCCGACGCGCTTGACCTCGGGCTCGAGCTCCACGTTGAATTGGCGTTTGACCTCTTCTTGGATATATTCGATCAGGCCGCACACGTCGGACGCGGTGGCGTGGTCGACGTTGACCACAAAGCCGCAGTGCTTCGACGACACCTCGGCACCGCCCACGCGCGCCCCCGCCAGACCGGCATCCATGATGAGCTTGCCGGCAAAATGCCCCACGGGACGCTTGAACGTCGAGCCGGCGCTCGGCATCTCCAGCGGCTGCTTCTCCTCGCGACGCTTCTGGTAGCCGTCCATGTCGGCGCGGATCATGCGCTCGTTGCCCGGGGCGAGCGCGAACGTCGCGGACAGCACCACGAGCCCCTCGTCGTGGATGCGGCTCTTGCGATACCCCATGGCGAGATCGGCCACCGGATAGGTGCGCACCATGCCGCGGCCATGGGTACCGTCGGCCAGCTGCGGTCCGGGCTCGTACACCTCGACCGACTCCAGGACGTCGGCGGTGCAGGCGTCGTAGGCGCCCGCGTTCATATGGCAGGCGCCGCCCACGGTCGCCGGGATGCCCCAGAGCGGCTCCAAGCCGGACAGCTCGGCGTCCGCGGCAGCAAGCGCCACATCGCGCAGGAGGGCGCCCGCCTCGGCGCGGACACGGGTGCCCTCGGCCGAGATGGCCGCGTAGTTCTCGCGCAGCAGCACGACGGCACCGCGGATGCCCCGGTCGCCCACGAGCAGGTCGGACCCGTTGCCCACCACGGTGACCGGCACGCCCGCCAGCGCGCACGTGTCGAGCGCGCGCACGACGGCCTCGCGCGACGCGGGCGTCAGCAGCACGTCGGCGGGACCGCCGATCTTGAAGGTGGTGTGCGCGCTCATGGGCTCGAACAGCACCACGTTGTCCTCGCCCACGGCCTCGCCGAGAACGCACAGGACCTCGTCGGTGATACGATCGTATTCATGCATAGTGAACCGCCTTGCTCTTGGTTTTGCTGAGATGACTATACCCGACCGATGCGCCGACACCGCCCGCGCACGGCAAAAGTACAAGCGCGACGTGAGCCTTTGCCACGGGCGCTGCCGCGTGTGACAATGGAGCGCGGAAGCGATCACGACAAGGGAGGCGAGCACGTGGCCCTCCATATAAGCCTTGGGCAGAGCACGCGCGACCGCACCGTCGTGCACGCGCTCGATCCGCGCCTGAAAGTCGTTGCAACCATTGGTTACATGGCGAGCTGCCTGTTCGTGTGCGATCTGCCCACGGCCCTCACGGCCACAGCGGCACTCGGCCTTGCGGCCGCCGCGGCGCGCACGCCCCTCCGCCGTCTGGGCAGGCAGGCGCGCAACCTCGCCGTGTTCCTCGTCGTCACCTCGCTCATCAACCTGATTGCGACGCAGGCCGGGCCCGTGGTGCTCGAGGCGGGACCTCTGCAGATCCATCATGACGGCATCCGCCTTGCCGCGCTGTATGTCGTGCGCTTCCTGCTGTTGCTGCTCGGCGGATCCTTGCTGCTCCAGACCACGACGCCGCTTTCCATCACCGATGCACTCGGCAGGCTGCTCTCCCCTCTGGCACGGCTCGGCGTGCCCGTCGACCATGCGATGGTCGTGCTCTCGGTGGCGCTGCAGTTCGTGCCCACGCTCTCCCGCGACGCCGAGACCATCGTCAAAGCGCAAAAGGCGCGCGGGGCCCAGCTGGAGAAAGCGGGCCTGTTGGGCTACGCGCGAGCCTGCATCCCCCTAGTCGTGCCGCTGTTCTCCGGGGCCCTTCGCCACGCCGAATCGCTCGGCTGCGCCATGGACGCGCGCTGCTACACCGGATCCGGCCGCACGCACCTGCACGTCATGCGCCTGGACCCGCAAAAAGACGGCACCGCCTGCGCCCTCTGCCTGCTCTATGCCGCGGCTTTCCTGATCGCCCTCCTCATCCTCTAACCCCCGCCGTGCAAATCGGGGATGTACCTTCCGCGTGCATGCTTGCACAAGCCTCCGTATCCACGGCGATCCAACAGAAACAAGGCGCCGGAATGGGTTGAAACGAACCCGTCCCCAAACAACCCATATCCGCGACGTCCCCAATTTGCACACAGATACCGGGCGGTCATGCGGTATCCTTGGACATACATTCGTTGCTCGACATATAAACACAGACTAACCGGAGCATGTATGTCACAACAGATCAGACGCAACCCTCAGCATCACGCTATCGATAGCCCGTCTTGCGATACCGCGGTCTCGCGCCGCGCCGCCATCCAGGCCGCTTTTGCAGCCGCCGGCGCCGCGGTCCTGTTCGGCCTGCCCCGCCTCGCCGGCGCAGAGCCCAAGGCGAGCCAGGAGACCACCGACAAGCTGAACAACGCGCAGGCCCAGCTCGAAGACGCCCAAGAGCAGCTCGATGAGATCTCGAGCCAGTTCGAGGACCTCTCCCGTCAGCTGGACGACACCCTCGGGCAGATCGAGGCGCTCCAGGGACAGATCGACACCACGCAGGCGAACATCGACCAGATTGAGCAGGATATCTCCGACACGCAGGACGATATCGACCTCAAGCAGGCGCAGCTCGATCGCAAGCAGGAGGTCCTCGCCACCCGCGTCACGTCGAGCTACAAGACCGGCAAGACGGGCATCCTGTCGCTGCTGCTGTCCTCCGACAGCTTTGACGAGCTCGTCTCCAAGCTGCACTACGTCGACAAGATCAACGCGAGCGATCAAGAGGCCATCGAGGAGATCCACGCCATCCAGGATGCGCTCGAGCAGCAGAAGGCCCTGCTTGAGCAGCAAAAAGAAGAGCTCGAGCAGCAGATGGCCGAGCTTGAGCAGCAGATGGCCGAGCTCGAGCAGCTGAAGTCGCAGCAGACCCAGCAGCTCGATGACATGAAGGCCAAAAAAGACGAGGTCCAGCAGCTGCTCGACAGCCTGAGCCAGGACGTCAAGGACCTGATCGCCCAGCGCGACGCCGAGATCCTCGCCGCCGCCCAGGCCGAAGAGGAGGCTCGCAGGGCTGCCGAGGAGGCGGCAAGGCAAGGCGCCACCTCCATCCCCGGCGACGGGCAGAGCGCTATCGCCGCCGGCACCGCCCAGCAGCGCGTGGTCGATTCCGCCTACAGCACGCCGAGTCCCGGCGCGGGCCTGTGCGCCGGCTGGGTGTCCATGGTGTTCGCCAACGCCGGTTTCGGCTCGGTTCCCGGCAACGCCGACGACCAGTACGCCAACTGGTGCACGAGTTCCAGCAAGTCGAACCTCAAGGTGGGCATGATCATCGCCGTGCCCTCGCACCCCCACACCTCCGCGGGCCGCATCTACGGCCACGTGGGCGTCTACGTGGGAGACAACACCGTGCGCGACAACGTGGGCTACATCCGCAGCATCGATGTCGACCAGTGGATCTCCTATTACGGACCGACCTCCACGCCGCGCTGGGGCTGGGCGAACGGCATCAACCTCGAGGGGTAAGAAAGACCCCCGTCGCAGCTTGTTGCCCGCCGGCCCGCGAGCCCTCTACCAGGGCACCCGCTAACAGGGCCCAGATATCGTACCCAGAACTAAGGGTGAGACCCCGTTGAGAACGATCTCAGCCGCACTTCTGGGTACCGTTGCCGGGTAATCCCCTCGGGCAGGATCGCGCATGTGCGCACGTTCCCACCAGCAAGACAGCTTTAGTTCGCGTACGGAAATACGACCCCCAAGTCGCCTGCGCTATACTCAGGGCAGACACGCGCGTCCCAGCGCGGCGCGCCGAAAGGAGACATGCAATGTCGCAAACGCTCACCCCCCAAGATACCTGCGTGCTCGTGACCGGCGGTGCCGGCTTCATCGGCTCGCACACCGTCGTCGAGCTGCTTGAGCGCGGCTACCAGGTCGTCGTGGTCGACGACCTTTCCAACTCGAGCCCGGTCGCCATCGACCGCATCAAGCAGATCGTGGGCGACGACGCGGCCGCCAACCTCACGTTCTATGAGGCCAATGTGCTCGACCGCGACGCCCTCAACCGCATCTTCGACGCGCATCGCATCGACCGCGTCATCCACTTCGCCGGCTTCAAGGCTGTCGGCGAGTCGGTGCACAAGCCGCTCGAGTACTATCACAACAACATCGGCAGTACGCTGACGCTGTGCGACGTCATGCGCGAGCACGGCTGCACGTCCATCATCTTCTCCAGCTCCTCGACCGTCTACGGCGACCCCGACAATCCGCCCGTGACCGAGAAGGACCCCAAGAAGCCCGCCACGAACCCGTACGGCTGGACCAAGTGGATGATCGAGCAGATGCTGATGGACCTGCACACGGCCGACCCTGCATGGAACGTCGTGCTGCTGCGCTACTTCAACCCCATCGGCGCGCATCCCAGCGGCCTGATCGGCGAGGATCCCAAGGGCATCCCCAACAACCTCGTGCCGTACGTGGCGCAGGTGGCCGTGGGCAAGCGCGAGTGCATCAACGTCTTCGGCGACGACTACCCCACCCCCGACGGCACCGGCGTGCGCGACTACATCCACGTGGTCGACCTCGCCCGCGGGCACGTGTCTGCGCTTGAATGGATGAACGGCCGCTCCGAGGTCGGCATCTTCAACCTCGGCACCGGCACGGGCTCGAGCGTCCTCGACGTCATCCATGCGTTCGAGAAGGCGTGCGGCCACGAGCTGCCCTACAAGATCTGCCCGCGCCGCGACGGCGATATCGCCGCCAACTGGTGCGACGCCACGAAAGCCAAGGAGGAGATGGGCTGGGTCGCCGAGTACGATATCGACGACATGTGCCGCGATTCCTGGAACTGGCAGTCCCACAATCCCAACGGCTTTAACGCTGAGTAGCCGACCGAGCTGCCAGCACGCGTACAATGGACGGTGCCTCGCGAAAAGGCGGGGCACCGTTTTTCTTGAGTACAGGGAGTGAGTGCGTTGCCGAGCCTCTTTACCGATTTTCTCAACCGTCACGTCGATGAGGTCAACGAGTACCTGCGGGCGTTTTTTGCCGACAAGACCGACAGCACCGACATCGAGGCGTATCTCTATGCGCCCCTGAGCGCGTTTTCGGACAACGCCGGCAAGCGGCATCGGCCGCTCATCTGCATGCTCGCCTGCGCCGCCGTCGGGGGAGATTTCCACCGGGCGCTGTCGGCGGCATCGGCCATCGAGCACTTCCAGTCCGCCGCGCTCATCCACGACGACATCGCCGACAACGGGCATCTGCGCCGCGGCAAGCCGTGCCTGCATATCACCGAGGGCGTCGGCATCGCCATCAACTGCGGCGACTACGCCCTCACCCTCGTCACCGATGCCATCCTGCGCGATGAGGGGCTCGACGACGCATGCAAGCTCGCCGTCCTGCGCGAGCTGGTCGACATGATGCAGCGCACGGTGGAGGGACAGGCGCTCGACCTCGGCTGGGTGCGCGACGGGCGCTTTGACATCACGGTTGCAGACTACCTCGCCATGGCGACGCACAAGACCGCCTACTACAGCGGTGCGATTCCGCTGGCCTGCGGCGCGATCATCGGCGGCGGAACGACTGAGCAGATCGAGGCGCTGCGCTCGTTCGGCATGGACACGGGCCTGGCGTTTCAGATCCAAGACGACCTGCTCAACCTGATCGGCGAGAAGGAGTCCCGCAACAAGGATTTCCGCAGCGACATCACCGAGGGCAAGCGCACGCTCGTCGCCGTGCACGCGCTGCGCAGCTCCGGCCATCATGATGAGCTGGTCGACATCCTGACATCCGAAACCGAGGATCCCACCCGCCTCGCGCGCGCCGTCGAGCTGTTTGAGGACGCGGGATCCATCGACTATGCGCGCAACTACGCGCTTGAGCTCACCGCGCGCGCCAAGCGCACGCTCGAGGACGTCGAGCTCGATGCGCACGCCGAGAAGCTGCTCCTCGCCATGGCCGACTTCTTCGTCGAGCGCCTGAACTAGGAAGCGCATGCGCGCCGGGCGTTTCCGCCCCGTGTCGAGGCGGCGCCCAAGGCACGCAAGAACATCGAACATGCAGGCAAACGAGCGGGCCCGATGCACAAACCGTGCATCGGGCCCGCTTGCAGCAAGGTATGGAAGTCACGTTAGCCGAACAGCACCGTATAGGCGATAAGCGCGCATGCGACGGCAGTCGACAGAACGAGGGAGCCGAGTGCCCCGCGATCGTCTTTGAGCGGAACGATCGGCGCTTCGCTACCGTCCTCCAACACAAGAACCTCGCCGAGATGTTTCATCATGTGCACTCCCTCCTCTTTCCTTCTTCATCATACGAGCCAATTGAAAACGCCGTGTAAACGCTCGGATAAGTGTTTCTTGAAACCGCTTCGGATCATGCGGCCTTCCCCACGTCAAACGTCACGGTCACCACGCCGCCGCCCGCATCGGCGTTCGCGAGCTCGACCGTGCCGCCATGAAGCCGCGTCAAAGTCTGCACGATATTCAGCCCCAGCCCGAAATGCTCGGCATCCTTCGCCTCTCCGAAAAACGGCTCGCACCCGCAACGCAGGGCCTCGGGACTGAACCCGTCGCCGTCGTCCGACACGCGCAGCATGAGCAGGCCCCGTTCGTCATCGAGCCGCATGGCGATCGCGACCCGGCCGCGCGCATGGACGCAAGCGTTGCTCAGCAGGTTGCCCAGCACCTCCTCGACCAGCGAACGGTCGACGCTGAGCTCGGCTTGCGGGGGCACGCCCTGCATATCGACCCCGAATCCCAGCTCGGGACGGGCGGCGGAAACGTAATCTTGGGCCTGCCGGCGCAATTCGGCGCCCCATGCGCCCGCCGCGACCGGCGCGCGCTCCACGGTCCGGTCCTCGAGCTTCGCGATACCGCTCATGGCCTGCGCATACGACTCCAGCCGCTCGATCTGTCCGCCCAGCGTCCGCAGCGTCTCCTCCTCGACGGCCTCCCCGCGCGCAGCCCTCATCTGCGCCATCTCGATCGTTCCCTTGAGAACGGTCACCGGCGTGCGTAGATCGTGCGCAAACGCAGCGTTGAGCCGCCGTCGCTCCTCGGCGGTGCGCCACAGCTCGCGCTGCGACTCCTCGAGCGAGGCGCGCATCTTCTCGAACGCCGTGCCCAACTGCGAGAACTCGCGTCCCGGCACCTTTGGCGTCACAAAGTCCAGATCCTGATGGGCGACTCGACCGGCCACGTCGCAAAAGATCGCCAAGGGCACGCCGATCCTCCTGCGGTAGAACCGACGGAAGAACATGATGGAGAGCACGACGAGCATCACGAACGGCGTCAGACCCGTGGCCACGCGCAACGCGAACATCAACGGCGTCTCGAGCATGGAGTCGTACTGGCTCACGTAGTATCCGACATTGGAGACGATAAAATCGGAGTTCGCCTGCTCCAAAGACAGGAACTCTCCGTCCACCGCCACGCGCTCCGCCCGCTCGCGCGCATCGTAATCGGCGAGATCGGCGGCGTCGATCGTGGTCGAGACGTATGGATGGCCGTTCGTCTCCAGATAGTCCTGCTCGGTATAGTTCCCGCCCCAGTCGAAGATCGTCAGCGACGGGTCGTCGCGCACCATCTCGAGCGTCGCGTACCCGATGGGCGCCCCGGTTTCGGCGTTGTACAGGCTCCCGCCGTAATAGTCGACCGGCTTCTGCTCGTAGGGCGTCTCACTTCGCAGCCCCAAGAACACGATGCGATCAGTCGTCGACAGGTCGATGGTGAATGCGGGCACAAGCTCGTCTTCCTGCGCGTCATATATATACGGGCCGCCTTCCACATCGACATGGCCCTCCCACGCTTTGCGCTGAAGCACATCATATGCCGACATAAACGTCGCCATCAGCAAGAGCGATGCCACGATGGATACCAGCACGCACGCTGCCGCATACAAAAAGAACGAACGCATGAGCGGCATGGTGTCCCACCATGCGCGCACCCGGTCACCGAGCCCTGCGTGCCGCTTTCTCATTGCAGCCCCCAACGGTACCCGACGCCCCACACCGTCTCGATGGGGTCATCCTCAAGCCCGACCTCGGCGAATTTCTTGCGGATGCGGCGGACATGCTCGCGCACGATCGACGCGTCGCCGTCCGCATTCCAACCCCAAACCTGCTCGTAGATGAAGGTGCGGTCATACACGCGACCGGGCTTCTTGCTGAGCAGCGCTACGATGTCGAACTCGGTGCGCGTGAGATCGAGGCGCTGCACCTCCGCTCCGTCTCCGCGCGAAATCTGCACGCTGCGCTGAGCGTAATCGATCGACAGGTTTCCGCCGAACCACACGCGTGCCGATGGGTCCTCACGCCGCGATTCGCGCGCCAGATGGGCGCGCACGCGACTGCCGAGCACCTGCAGCGAGAACGGCTTGAGCACGTAGTCATCGCCGCCCGCAGCGAACCCGTCGAGCTGGTCGGCGTCCTCCACGCGCGCCGTCAAGAAAATGATGGGGCATGCGAGGCGCTCGCGGATGAGCTTGCATGTCGCAAACCCGTCCATATCCGGCATGTTGACGTCCAGCAGGACGAGATCTATGGGAGACAGGGCTCCGCGAGCGGCGGCATCGACGGCAGACAGCGCGTCGCGCCCGTCCGAGGCGACGGTCGTTTTGTAGCCCTCCATGGAAAAATACTGGTCGAGCATCGCGGCGATCGCTCGTTCATCATCGACTATCAGCAGGTGCGCTCCCTCGGTCATGGCAACCTCCACTCATCGCGCCTGTTTTCTTCATCGTTCCCATCTCTATAATGGCAGGCCCCTGTCAAAAATATTCCTACATCGAAATGTGAATAACGAACCCGCCTGGGCAGCATAAAAGGAACGCAGGCAGACGCTCGCGACGCACTCCGGGAGCACGCCGGTGGAGAAGACCACGTGTGGATGCGGGCAAGGGGCACCATGGTGAGCCCTGTTCATCCCGAGTCGATGTCCAGTGTAGGCTCGCGTGTTGGCAAAATGACCCCGTCCCAAAAGTACCAACTTTGTTGAGGGTGTCGCGGCCACAACGCCCTCTGCTGTATATGCCCGCATTACTTGTTAAACTGTTATACGCTACAGTCGATTGTTAACTCCCGCCGCTTCGACATGGGCGGGACTCCCTATAGGTGGAAAGGGGTTCTCATGGAGCCGATTGTCAAAGGCATGCAGGGACCCGCAGTTGAGGATGTCCAGTCCAGGCTCGCCATCCTCGGTTTTGAGATTGACGCCAACGAGCGCGAGCAGAAGCTTTTCGGTGACAGCACTGCTCAGGCCGTCAGCACGTTCAGGAACGACAACGAGCTCACCTTGGGCGACGAGGTCGATATGGCATGCTGGTCGGCACTGGTCGACGCGTCGTATCGCCTTGGTGACCGCACGCTCTACCTGCGTCTTCCCAATTTCCATGGCGCCGACGTGCGCGCACTCCAGCAGGCTTTGAACGTCCTCGGCTTCGCCTGCGGCGTCGATGACGGCTATTTCGGCCCGCACACCGAAGCGGCCCTGCAGCAGTTCCAGGAAAACGTGGGGCTGTTCGCCGACGGCATGGCGTTCCAGGACACGTTCGCCTATATCGCGCGTCTGCGCCACGTATGGGAGGGCAAGCCGTCGGTCGTCGAGGCGGAGGAGCGCATCGGATTTGCCCGCGCCTCCGAGGTGCTCGAGCGCTACCACATCGCCGTTATCGGCGAGGACCCCATCGCCCGCGCCGTCGCTTCGCGAATGTGGAACATCGCTTCGGCGACCACCGAGACGAGCGGCATGGTTCTGTGCGACAGGTCCATTCCCGAGGGCATGGATCTGGTTCTCGAGCTTTCGAGCAGCGATCTTCCCGAAGATGCAGCGCCGCGCCCGACGATCGTGCTCGCGGAATGCTCGAACCTCACCCAGCGCCTGAGCACGGCGTTCGCCGCCGCAAAGAGCAAACCCGCGCTCATCCGCATCGAGCTGACGGGGATCACCGGATATGACGGCATGTTCACCTCGAGTGATGCCCAGACGCTTGCCGTCCGCCTCCTCGACGGCGTTTGCGCCGCGCTGAACGATTAGGTACACTAAGTGCTCTGAAGCCGATGCGGAACGCACCGCGCGGATTCGCATTGGGGCATCGTCCAGCGGCAGGACCCCGGTTTTTGGTGCCGGTTACGGGGGTTCGAATCCCTCTGCCCCAGCCAGAGAAAACAGCAGGTCAGACACGATAAACGGTCTGGCCTGCTTTCTTTTTGCGTGAGCGCCACCAAGCAGCGCCACTAAATCGCCACCAAATCAGCTGGGAAAGCTCCCGTGAAACGCCATCCGCGCGGCCCCGCGCAATGTGGATACTTTGCGCATCGGCTAGCCCGCCTGCCGCCTTGCGACCGCCCATCGGCGCATGCCACGCACCGCCGCAACCCCAGCGCTATTGGGGTTGTCGGGTGCCTAGCGCGTGCGCGCCATCTCGCGCGCCGCCGCGATCCCGTGCGCGTCGAGCCAGTCGAAAGCGGCGTTCGCATCCGTCTGGCACGTCTTGCGCGTGACGCCCGCGATCGTCGCCACGGGGTTCCACTCCATCGCGTCGCAATAGCGGGCCTCCAGCACGTCCCCCCATCGGGTGTGCGGACATGCACGGCGCAGCCCTGCGCACACCTCCCGCCCGGCCCGTATCTCGGCGCGGTAGGCCTCGGCCTCGCACACGGCCTGCTTCTCGGCATCCATGCGCGCATCGGTGCGCCGCATGGGATCGGAGACGCCCGTTCGCGAGGGGGCCGGGGACAGGGACGCGCCCCGCAGCCCCTCAGCCGCCCGCATGGCCTCGATACGCCTGATGCAGCGCTCCAGCATCCGCGCCGCCGCCCTCACGTCCTCGAAATACTCGCGTGCGTCCATGCGAACACCCGACCCCTCTGCCGAACCGATGTGAGCGCCCCCGATGCAACCGCCGCGCCCCGTGAGGCGGCGGATAGGTTCTGCGAGCGCGGCGGCTCCCTGCGCGCTCGGTGCCCCCTGGGTTTATCAATTCTCATACGTGTTGGTAAGCGTCATTTTAGTTTCATCGTCTCGAACACCAGACGCCTTTTTATCGAACTGGTGTGCGTATCTTTCCCGGAATGGCCGTTTAGCTTGAAACGCTCCAATCATAACCGCCCCGTTCGCCGCCCGCCTTGCAGATGGAAAAAAGCGAACTCCAGTTCGCTAATAAGCATCACGGACCATGCCGAAAGCGGAATACCGCGACAGGGCCGACGGCCTGCGCGGTCGGTATTCCGGCCTTTCCCGCACCTCAGGCATGCTGTCCGAATATGCGTGAATTGAATCGGCTGTTTTTTTCTCTTGACGAATAGCGTTTTTTTGCGGTCGCAGAGCCCGCATCCGTTTCGACCTGTCACAGGACCCGTTACACGTCATGGTGCCCAGGCCCCGCCGCCGTGGAGCGCCCGGCCGCCGACCGCGACAGCGCGCAGCATGGCCCGGGAGACGGGCCGAACGGGGCCGCAGGGGCACAAGTAGGGGCCGCAGGCCAAACGGCCCACGGCCCCCGCCGCCTCGCCCCCTCTCGGGTGCCTAGCGCGCCGCCTGCGAGGCCTTGCGCCTCTCGGCGAGCTCCGAATCTATGAGGTCGCTAGCCCTCTCGACCCGCTTCGCGTTCGTCTCGACCATGTCTATAACCGCCCATATCCCCTCGCCCATCTCGGGCGGGGCACCCGTGTTCGCGTCGCACAGCAGCGCGTGGAGCCCGTTCAGGGACGCCGCGCACGTGGTGAGGATATCGTCGGCGTCAATAAGCCTGTTCCCGGTCATTCCTCCTCGCCCCCTTCCTCGGCGCTCGCGGCGCGGTCGATCAGCAGGCACGCGTCGCAGAGCGGGTCCACCAGCTCGCGCAGCATCTCGCCGACCTCCGATATTCCGCTAGCGTCCAGACGCGCCCTGCCGTCCTCCATCCTCGCAGCGCTGTCGCTGGAGAACACGAGCAGCTGAGCAAGCGCGTCGATCCTCCACGAGGCGCGGGCGACCGCCCGGGACGCCGCCCGCAGGCCCGCCGCCTCCGTTCCTTTCGCCATGGTATCCTTCTTTCCGTGCCGTCTCGGCACACGATCCTTTGGCGCGGTCCCGCGTGTGTGGTAGCCCTCGGGCCGCGCCGCTCCTCTAGTCCTCCGCTTCGCCGTGCCTGTCGCGCGCCCGCATGAACACGTCGAAGCCCTCCTTCACCGTCGCGTCGGTGCCCAGCGGGGCCCCGCCGTCCATGTCGCGCCGTATGGCGTCGTTGATGTAGCCCGTGACGGACTTGTTCCGGACGCTCGCCGCGTAGCTCACCCATGCCAGCAGGTCCGCGTCTATCGCCACGTTCATCTTCTTGGGCGCGGCCTTCTTGGTCTCCGGCATTCCTCACACCCTCCTCTCTTCGCCGTCGCTCCGTCATGTCATTGCTAGTGTACGCTACTGTGTCTTATGTGTCTAGTATAGTTTGGGCACACTATGTTGTGTGTATATATTTGCCACTACTTGACATAATGTGTATTATCAGAAGTCGTGAGTGCCTGTTTTCTGCATAAAGCGGGGATTGAAATGTATAACGGCCCATCTACCTGCAGTTTCTTTCCCACCGTCTCCCCCTGTTCCCCCCTCCCGTTTTCCGTGAAAACCGTAATGTAAAGTGAAAACGGGGGCACTACATGTAGGGGATGCACGCTGAACACCGACCGCACGGCCCCGCCCTGAGCCGGGGACGGGGCGGCGGGGCGGGCATTTTGGCCCGCCCCTACACGCGCTCGAATGAGTTGTGCGCCCCGTCGAACCTCAGCCGCACGGGCTCATCGTCGGTAACCGACCCGTTCCTGTTCTTCACGACATGCAACCGCCTAACGCCCGGCTCGTCGGGGTCGCGGTCGATGATCCATGCGCTGAGCGCGTTGGACTCGATATCGCCGGACCCCTTGAACGCGTGCATGTCCGGGATGGCACCGGGCTTGCGCGCCGCCGTGGTCCTGCTCAGGCTCGCGAGGGCGAGCACGGGGACGCCGCACTCGACCCCCACCCTGTTGAGGCGCTTGGATACGGCGGACACGCGCCCGTACTCGTCCGTCGCTCCCTCCACGTCGACGTATTGCAGGTAGTCGACCACGAGCATGGACATTCCAAG
Source organism: Collinsella ihumii (assembly GCF_030385545.1). Taxonomy (NCBI): domain Bacteria; kingdom Bacillati; phylum Actinomycetota; class Coriobacteriia; order Coriobacteriales; family Coriobacteriaceae; genus Collinsella; species Collinsella ihumii. The sequence continues at coordinate 106,006 of NZ_JAUEIQ010000003.1, forward strand.
CTCCCGCGCGCCCCGCGCCGCCTCCTCGATGCCGCCGATATCATGCAGCGCGGGATCGTCCGCTATGGCGAGCCCCGGGCACTTGCTCGCGAGCCTGTCCACGGCGATCCCGACAGGGTCGCTCGCCATGAGCTCACGGACGAACTCCTCCGCCTTTCCGGTCCGCTTGGCGGCATCCTCGCGCGCTTTGGCCTTCTGCCCAAGCTCCCAAACGTCGCCCCACCTGAACCTGAACTCCTCGGAGTCGCGCTCCTTGGCTATCTCCAGCGACATGCACGACGCGCACCTGCTCCAGCACTGGTCCGCGCTCATTTCCAAGCTCACGAAAAGCACGTTCGCCCCCGACAGCGCGGCGGACATGCTGAGGAACAGGGCCAATGCCGACTTTCCTCCCCCCGGCTCGCCGCCCAGCACGTTCAACCCGGACCTGAGACCGCCGCACAGGTGCTCGTCCAGTTCCGGCACGTTCGTCGGTACGGGCGGTTCCGCGTTGATATAGCCGTCGTTCAAAAAGCGCACGGGTCCGCCGTAGACGTCCCTCAGCTCTTTCCAGCTTCTCGGCACGCTGGTACCATGCGCCATCACTCATCGCCTCCAAACATATCCATGAGCCCAGCTCCCGACTTGTGCTCAACGGGCCTCAGGACAGGTTGCTCCGCCCACTCGGGCGCGGCGGGCCCTTGAGGGGCCCGCCCGCCACCGTAAGAAGGGTTGCTAAAAGAAACCTTCTTAAGGTTTCTTATGGGGTCGGCTTCAGGGTCCGACGCTATGGGGCCGTAGGGCATGTTTCTAGGGCATGCCCTTTCGCTCGCATCGGTCCCGTTTGCGTCCATTGGGTCGGCTTCAGGGTCCGACCCAATTACGTTAGGGTCGGCTTCTAAGCCTGCCCCATTCGCGATAGGGTCGGCTTCTATGTCCGACCCAATACGGACACGGTACACCGACGCCCGCCCCCTGTGGCCGCTTTCGGCTACCTGTATAATGCCGTCCCGCTTCAGGGCCTCCACGGCGTTCCTCACCTGCCCGGCGCTCATGCCCAGCAGGCGCGCGACCTCCGATCTTGAGCAGCTTACGAGCGCGCACCCGTCCCCGTCCTTGCGGCACCACGTGAACAGCGCAACGAGGACCGCCCATTTGTTGGGCATTCCCACGCCGCGCGCACGCGCAAGGAGTCGCAAGGGCACGCGGGCGAACGGGGTTTGAATCTCCCCCGGCTCGAAAGCCCTTGAACCGCCGCGCGCCATCTATCGTCTCCCCAGCCTGCGCCTTTTCTTCTCGCGGTCAATGTCCATGACCGCGCGCATGTACTCGTCATAGTGGTGGTTGTGACTTGCGGGGTTCTCCCTCTCGGCTTTATTTGCGTCTTCGAGCATCCGAAGGGCGCTATTCTGCAAGTTATCCAGCGTCGTTGGGTCCATGTCCTCGAAATTGAGTTCGTATCCGTACATACGCGCCGCCCCCTAGACCAACAGCGCGCGGGGGACTTCGTCGTTCGGGTCGATGCCCGCGAACTCCAGCAGCGCGTCGCGGTTGATCCGCCACAGGCTCATGACCTTCACGGCCTTGAGCTTGCCGGCGACGCACATGCGCGTCACGGTGCGCTCGTTGACGCCCAGCATGCGGCCAGTAAACTTAGGGTTGACCATGTTCGGCAAGTCGCGGTAGCGCACCGGCTCGCCCACGGACGCGGAAATCTGCGCAGCGGCCTGCTGTAGCTCCGCTTGGATAACGTCGCGGTACCGCGCCGACTCCGCCTCGGCCTCGGCGATAGGATCGTTCGCCCTTGTTTCTTTGGTCATGGCCGACCTCCTTTTGGATTACGTGCGGTCCGCCGCGTCCGGCTTTCCGCCCTAACGTGTATCCCCGGGTCGGTTATGACTATACGGAAACGAAATTATGACGTCTACCTGCGGAAATAGTGCCTCTTGTTGCAATAATCCCGCTCTGCTGCAACATGTTTCTGCAACGCTTTGTCGCTCGATCTTAAGTCTTGTTGCATATTGCCGCGCCGATATCGAGACGAAACGCAACAGTGCGGTACATTGCGCATCTGCAACATCACATAATGCATACATTTACCCTACAGCTCGCGCTCTACGTATGCCGCGTATGCATCTATGGCTCTTTCGGCGCTTTCGAGCTCTTCCACCATGTTCTGGCTCACATGCGGGCCGATGAACGCCCTTGCCGTAGACACGAGGATTTCCAAAGCCTCGGTATCGAGAACGCCAACCAGACGCTCTATTTCATAGAGCATTTTCAACCTATCGCGCTCAACCTCGGGCAACCTGCCGGGCAGGTAGCTCCTCACAATGCGCCCAACCCTCATGAACGCTTCTTCGATTACCTCGCGCCCTGTCCATGTAACGCATGCGATGGCCATGAGGAGGTTGTACGTCTTGTGCGCTGACAGGGTGCCTATATTATTAATCCATCTGCTGACAGTTGACTTGCTTACACCCATTAGCTCAGCGACGTCTGAAAGCGACTTACCGGAGTCTTTGAGCAAGAGCTTTAGGGCTTCCCCCATCCCAGCAGCATCCTGCATCCCCTCGAACGGCTTTTCGCGCTCCAGCGGTAGCCCCAGCTCCGTCATTACCACTTGGAAATGCAAATCCCTTCCGTAATCAAAGCACATTGGGGATAGCGGGTTATGCATCATGTAGTTGTCTATCGCCGCTCTTGCTCTTTCCTCATCTTCGATATTCACCGGGAGCATGCTTTCGTATTTCCTCCCGGCTATCTGCCGCGTTTCACAATCAGCGTACCGACAGTCGCGCTCGTTGTTGACTTGCTCCTCAGCCATTTCGCCCCCGATCGTCTAATCCTATAAGTACTCTTGTTCCTTCTAGATATCTGTTCCCGTCCTGCCCAGCTCCACGACGCCGCCCATAGACACCGCGCGCATGGCGTCGGCCTCCAGCGCCTCGCCCATCCTGTCGGCGGCGCGCCGCGCCGCGTCGGGGTCCACGCTCGCGTAGGTGTTGAGCGTCATGGCCGCGTTGCTGTGCCCCATCTGGTTGCTCACGGTCTTGACGTCGATGCCGTTGGCTATCGCCGCCGTCGCGTAGGTGTGGCGCAGGTCGTGAAACGTCGGGGTCTTGCCCTGAGTCCCGACAAGGCCCATGGCGGTAACGAGGCCGTTCCAGCGCCGCCACAGGTTGTGCGGGTGCATCGGCTTGCCCTCGACGGTCCCGCACACGAACATGGACTCGCCGAACGGGACGCCCGCCGCCATGCACTCCGCCATCATGGACGCGCGGCGCGCCTTGAGGGCGCGCGCGACGCCCTCGGGGTACGAGACGGTGCGCACGCTGCCGCTGTTCTTGGGGCGCTTGAGGTACACGCCGGAAAACACCTCCGTGACCTCGCCGAACCGCTTTATATCGTCCTTGCGGGCCTTGCCCAGCGACTCCACCACCCGCAGCGTTTTCCTCTCAAGGTCGACGTTGCGCCACCTCAGCCCGCATATCTCGGCCTCTCGCATCCCCGTGTAGAGCGCGAGGCGTATGGCGAGGGAAACGGGATCGTCGGGCTGTATGTCGACGTATGCCGCCACCCGGCCCCGCTCGGCCTCGCCCAGCGCGTTCGGCTCCCCCTTCTCCGCCTTTGGCTTCTTCACCGTGTCGGTGGGGTTCGACGGTATGAGGCCGCGCCGGACCGCCACCATGAGCGCCCCGCGCAGCAGCACGAACGCCTTCGTCGCCGTGGCCTTGCTCTTGGCCCTGCTCAGGTCCGCCACCCACGCCGCGACGGCATCGGGGTCCAGCGCCCGCAGCTCTGTGCCGCCGATGTAGGGGGCTATGGAGCGCGACAACAGCGTGCGGTAGCCGCTCACCGTCGTTGCCTCGACGCTGCCCGCGTTCTCCTCGATGTAGCGCGCCACGTACTCCGCAACGGTCACGTCCGGCTTGCGCCCGGCCTCGGCTTGCGCCCTGGCCTCCATCTCATCGCGCCATTCGTCAAGTTCGTCTTGTGCTTCACGTTTTCTAGTCGCCTTAAGGCTCTTTTGCCGTTGCCTCCAAACACCCTGATCGTCTTTGTACTTCAAGACCCCTTTCCATCCGGCCTTGTTGCTGCCCCTAAGAAACGAGGACTCGTAAAACATCTCGCATCACCCCAGCTATACCGGACTTTTTGCGCCACCAAATGCGCCACCAAATGCGCCACCAAATCGCCACCAAATTGCGTTGTCCGCATTGTACCACGTGGGTTTTTTAGTCTCTATAGGCTTTATATTCGCAGGTAAAGAGTCCGCATACATGCAGGTAGAGTGCCTAGTGCTTACTGTTGCAGTTTTTTGGTGCCGGTTACGGGGGTTCGAATCCCTCTGCCCCAGCCATTGTATGTTAGCCCGACCATCTCATGGTGGCCGGGCTTTTTCGTGCCCGTATCAGGGATTCGAACCCGCAAGGGCGCGAAGCTGAGCCAAAGCGCGCAAGCGCTTTGCCAGCGAAGCGCGCAAGGAGGCCGCCAGGCCTCCGCAGCGGAAGCGGGCGACGGCAGCCGCACGCGGAATCCCTCCGCCCCAGCCAGAGAAAACAGCAGGTCAGACAAGGTATGCGGTCTGACCTGCTTTCTTTTGCACTCTCAGTCATGAAGCGGGTCATGAAATAGTCATGAAATCTGCTTGGATTTGGACCGATATGCAGGCCAGCTCTTTCTTAGCGGTCCAGCAGCTTGTCGACGCTGCCGAGACTGCCGCGACGGAAGTCCTCGCTGGTGAGCACTTCTTGCGGGATGCGGATGTTGTCGCGCAGCGCCCGCTTGAACGGAACGCGAAGCGACCAAGGAAGGCCCTTCAAGATCTCCACCAGGTTGCGCGGGATGTCCTGGTTTTTCGCCGCGCTCTCAGACGAGCTACCGCCCTGCACGTGCGCCTTGTGCGCCTCGAACATCGCGCGGTACACGCCGGCGTGCAGCCTGATCTCGATCACGTTCACCTCGCGGGCCTTCTCAACCAGGCGCGCGCCCTCGCGGTCGACGTCTCCCGCGTAGTACACGTAGTCAAAACCGTAGCCGATGTCGTGCAGGTAGTCGTCGAGCGCATGGGCCTGGCAGATGTTGTGACCGGCACCGAAGATGACACCGCCGACTTTCTCGCCGAACAGCTTCGCGTTGCGCTTGGTCTTGAGCAGAGCCACGATCTCCTCATACGCATCGATGTTCTCGACCACGATGAACGGCTGGTTGGCACCGATCGCGTAGAATCCCTGCAACGGAGGCGTCTGGTTCGAAGAGATCCTCAGCGCGCCGGGGTTGATGCCCTTGGCCGCCATGCGGCGCATCAACCGGTCGCCGCGTTTACCCTCGAGCGCCTTCTCGTCATCGAAGATCTGATAGGCGCGCTGGCGGCGCGTCACATACGGCAGCTGCTCCCCGTCGTGCTCGGCGATCCACGCGCGCAGCCGCTCGAAGTCGTCCTGCTGAGACGGCCGGCGGTCGCCGTTCTTACCCTGTTTCTCGACCGATTTCGGCGTCGCGGGAGCACCTTGATCGCGACGCAGCAGCGAGGCCCCGATGGTGCGCCCGGCGCTCAGCAGACCGAGCACGCCGCGCTTCTCGGCAACAGGCTTCTCGCGCACCTCGACCGCGCGCGGCGCCTTCGGCCCCTCCTGCCTGCGCGCCTTCTTCTGCTTTTTCTTGCCCGCAGGGGCGGCAGCTTCCTTCTTCTTGGAATCGGATGCCATCGAGCCCTCCTGCGCGGCACGAGCGCTCTTGGCCGGCTTCGCGCTCACCGTGCGCTCCTTCGCGGGCGTCGCGGTATCGGGGGTCTCGCTCTCGGGCTCGGCCACCGGCTCGACGGAGATGACCTCAACATCCGTCGTCTCCTCTGCCGCATCGGAAGGCCCTTCCGGTTCGCTATCCGATACCGCGGGCACCTCCATCTGCACCGGCTCCGGCAGCGTTATGCCCGCGACATCCAGGTCGATCGCATAGACCGTGGAGCCGTTTTGCCCCGAGATCTTGCGTAGCAGGCCGCAGGTCACCAGGCTCTCGCGCACCTGCCCGAACTGGTCGCCCAGGTTGAGCGACTTCAGCAGCTGGTTGATGGCCCCGCGCTTGATCTTGAGTTCTTTGCGGCACAGCAGGGCATGCGCGAGCACCGCGCACGGACGCGCCTCGAGCGGCACGGCGCCCTCAAGCCACGACGCGAGCGCGTCGACGACCTCCGCATTGTCAGACATCAGCACGGGCTCCATAGACCGATTCCCTTCCTCATATGGCAACAGTCTTGTAGGCTAGCACAGCCATCGCGCCCCCGCCGCCCCTGCACCCAACAATCGCAAGCAGCCCAGATTCTGCTGGGCATCTCAAAAGCCCCTGCTAGACCACCGTGGATACGGCGGTTCGTGCAAGCGCGCGCCGAAGGGGTGTCCCCTGTATGCAAACATGCATGCGGAAGGTACGTCCCTGACGTGCACTGCCGCGGACGCGCCCGGGCTGCTGCGGCGCCTTCCCGCAGAAAACGAAGTGACGGTTTCTGCGGGAACAACGATGACGTTTTGCATAACGGCCAAAACGATATAGCCGTTTAACTCATGGTTCTGTATTACGCTCGAACCGATGCGCATATTTCGTCCGAACTTCCCGCAGAAACCGTCGCTTTGTCCGATATGGGTTGAAATGAACCCGTCCCCAACCAACTCAAAAGAGCGCGCCCGCCGCATGATCGCGGCGGGCGCGCTTCGGTGCACCTCTATCCACATGGGCGCGACGCGAGAACCTACGCCTGGGCGCGCGCTCCGTCGGCGGGCGCCTCCGTCGCCTCGGCGGCAACGTTGGCGCGGCCCATCTCGGTCCACTCGGGCTCCTCATCGGGCAGCGAGCCGGCCTGCTTGCCGAACAGCTCCTTCAGGCAGTTGTACGCCACGATGACACCGAGCACCATGAGCAGGATGGCGAACACCAGCTGCAGACCGGACGTCGCGATCACCGCGGTGCCGGAGGCGGCCAGCGCGTTGATGCAGCCGAGCGTGCTCTGCACCAGCGAGGTGAACGTGCAGACCAGCAGGAAGGCGACGGGCACATACAGCATCCAGCCGCGACGACCCGTGCACTTGCAAAAGACGGCGAGCGTGATCATCGTCATGCCGCCCAGCAGCTGGTTGGAGGCACCGAACAGCGGCCAGATGTTGGTGTAGCCGCCGAAGGCCAGCGCAAAGCCGAGCACGAGCGTGAGCACCGTGGCGACCCAGGTGTTGGTGACGACCTTGGCCGCACCGGTGACCTCGGCCTGCTCGTCCTCGAGCGCATCGTTGCTCTTGGCAAAGAACTCCTGGAAGGACAGGCGGCCGATGCGCGCGACGGCATCAACCGAGGTCAGCGCCAGGGCGGAGACGCACATGGTCATGAACACGGTCGCCAGCGTCTGGTCGACACCGAACGCGGTCATGCCGCGGGCGATGCCCTGCGAGAAGATGGAGAACGGGGTTGCCGCGACGCCGTTGTTGAGGGCGCCGGTGCCCGCGGTGTTCAGATCGGAGAACATGATGGCGGCAACGACGATGGCGAGCACGCCCACGAAGGACTCGACGACCATGGCGCCATAGCCGACCGGCAGCATGTCCTGCTCTTTCTCGATCTGCTTGGAAGAGGTGTTCGTGGAGACCAGGCTGTGGAAGCCGGACAGGGCGCCGCAGGCGACCGACACGAACAGCAGCGGGAAGATGAAGCTGCCGTTGTCAGCGAGCGCCGAGATGTCAGCGACCATCGGCGCGGTCATCGTGGCCTGGCCGTTTGCCCCGAGCACGAAGATGCCCACCACAGCACACACGATCATGACGATCATCATGATGCTCGTGAGGTAGTCGCGCGGCTGCTTGAGCGTCTGGATGGGCATGGCGGCCGCGAACAGCAGGTAGACGGCGATAACGGCGAACCAACCGAACTTGGACAGATAGACAGGGAACTGCATGCCGATCGCGAACATGGCAACGAACAGCACGACGGCCAGGGCGAGCTCGCGCACGCCGGAGAGCTGGAAGCGGCGGTTGAGCCAACCGAACGCGATGGCGACGAAGGTGAACAGGATGGAGATCGTGCCCGCCGTGCCGCCAGCATACGACGCAGCGGTGTCGACGGCGCCGGAGGCGTCGAAGGTTGCCTGGAAGGTTCCAGCGACCATATCGACGAACGCGGCGATCACGATGATGGTGAACAGCCAGCTGAACAGCAGGAACAGGCGACGACCGGTCCGGCCGATGTACTTCTCGATAAGCTGGGCGAGCGACTTGCCGTTGTTCTTGACGCTCGCGTAGAGGGCGCCGAAATCATGCACGGCGCCGAAGAAGATGCCGCCGACCAGAACCCACAGCAGCACGGGGAGCCAGCCGAACATCATGGCCGCGATCGTGCCGGTCACCGGGCCCGCACCGCAGATCGAGCTGAACTGATGCGAGAACGCGGTGAAGCACGAGGCCGGCGAGAAGTTCTTGCCGTCCTCCATACGGCGAGCGGGCGTGATTGCGTCGCGATCGACACCCCATTTCGCCGCAAGCCACCTGCCGTATCCCAGGTAGCCCGCAGCCAGCACGACTGCTGCCACCACCACTACGACGATTCCGTTCATACCAAAGTCCTTTCCCCGAAGCCCATCGAAACCAAAAGGGGGGCCGTCGAACCAGTCGACGGCCCCCCTTGCCCCAAGACCGCCCGAATCACCGGGCCGGCCTGCAACGTACCAACCCGTATCAGATAATCTCGGAAATAATCGATAGCGTGGTGATGGTGCGCATATGTTCGATAGCCTTCTTACATCGTGTTGCAGACGGTTGCCGCCTGCATTCCCTAACGAAGCAAGGCCTAGTCTACGCTTTAGCAAACGAAAGTCAAATCATCCGGTTTGATGTTACGGCTTTGTTTCTCCTTGAGATCGGCCGCGCTCGGAAAGGCGCACGGCACTCGGAGTCGCCCCAAGTGGCTAAAAAGTTCTGTTCTGCTGTATCGAACGCCCGGGAAACGCGGCCGACGCCCTCCACTGGCGTCAAAATCTCCCTTGCAGGGGTCGAATCGGGCTGCCCTGATCGTTAACCTGAGCAATACAAACGGCCATACAAGACAGAGCGGCCGGATCGGGCACCTTCACCCGATCCGGCCGACAGCAAAACAGAAAAATCTAGCCACATTCGCGAACATGGCCTGCAAAAGACCGAGAGCGCGCGCTACCCGAGCAGGGCGCCGGCCACCGCTGCGGCGACGCTGTCGTCTGCCGACCAGGTGCCCTCGTCGTCGGAGGAGCAATCCAGCTCGAGCTCCACGCTCTCGGGTGCATCCTCCTGCGCTGCCTGCATCAGGCACTCCCCCATCCAGGCAAGCGTCTCCTCGGGCGATATCGCGGTCTCCCCGGCATCGGCGGCGCGCTGGTTCAAAAGCTCCTGCGCGCGCGTCGCGACATCGGTCAGCGACTTGCAGGTCAGCTCGACCGTTGCCGTCGCGGTCTTGGCCTCGTCGTCGACCTCGACGGACGCGATCTCGTATTCCATTCCCTCGAGCAGCGCGTTCAGGAACCCCTGCGTATCGACGCCCAGGCCAGAAAGCGCACCCGTCGACTCCAGGTTGGAGACCATGGTCTGGCGCGCCTGGGATTCCTCATCGAGCAGCATATCGAAATCGGACGCGAGTCCGTCGCGCACGATCTGCTCAGGCGACGGACCGAACAGCCCGCATCCTCCCAGCGCAAGCGCGCAGGCAAGCGCACCTATCCCCGCCGCGTGCGCGACGGGCCTGTTCATCCTCATGTGCATCCTCCGACGACCCCGTGTCACACCGTCCGCGCTACTCCTTGGCGCCGTACTGCTCGTAATAGGTGTCGATGGCCTGCTTGAGGGTATCGTCGATCACCACGCGGCCCGCAACCTCGCGGTTGTAGAGGTGCTCGACGACCTCGGCCATGGACACGATGCTCGCCACGGGGAACCCGTACTTCTCCTGGATCTCGCGCTGCGCGGTGTGCACGCCGCCCTTGCCGACCTCCATGCGGTTCAGGCTCACGATCAGGCCCTTGACCTCGACATCGGCCGCGGCCTTGAGCTTGGGATAGGTTTCGTCGATGGACTTGCCGGACGTGGTGACGTCCTCGACCATGATGACGCGGTCGCCATCCTTGAGCTCGTAGCCGAGCATGCCGCCCTTGTCCGCGCCGTGGTCCTTGACCTCCTTGCGGTCGGAGCAGTACTTGACCTCCTTGCCGTACAGCTCGTGCAGCGCGATGGAGGTGACTACCGACAGCGGGATGCCCTTGTATGCCGGCCCGAAGACGACATCGAAATCGAGGCCGAAGTTGTCGTGGATGGCGCGCGCGTAGTACTCGCCGAGGCGCTTGAGCTGCTCACCGGTCACATAGGCGCCCGCGTTCATGAAAAACGGGGACTGGCGGCCGCTCTTCAACGTGAACTCACCGAACTTGAGCACGTCGGACTCCACCATAAACTCGATGAACTCTTGCTTGTAGGCCTCCATGGCAATCCTCCCGGACATCTGACGCCGCGCGACGGCGGACATGAACTTCATGCCCCATCATACCAGCGCCGCCGCAACCGTGCGCGATGTATGGGCTCCTCGCCTCGGGTACCGGCCCGCCGTACTCGCGCTGCTGCGATGGGTTGAAACGAAGCCGTCCCCAATCAACCCATCCCCAAGCCCCTAAAAAACGTGTATATCGAGTTTGGTGCGATTTTTCGGTGCCTTCTGCCCACATGCGCCGCACCCCTCGGCATTTTCCCAGTTGTTTCCTGCGGAAATGCTGAGGGGTGTAGCGGTGGTGGAGAGATGTGCCTCAAAAATCGCACCAAACTCAGCCTACTTTCTTTATAGGTTTTAACTAAAACGGAATTTTATGCACTTTTGTGATGGGAATATACACTCTATGCACTTCCAGGCGTGCCCGTGGACTTGTGCCCAACCGGCGGCGGGCGTGTCGAACAAAGTTGCCCGCGCGCCCGAACAGGAAAAAATTATTTCGCACCGCAGGGTGCCAACACGTTCCCGTAAGCGTCGTGTAAAGTCCAATCTCACCTGCCTTTAACAGCGGTTTTCCTTCTGGAAAAAAATTTTCTACGGCTAGCGAAAAATGCTTGCAAATCGCCGTGTTGTTACGCCACTATAGTGGTAGTACGCACCCCGTGGTGCGCATCCTTTTAACACATCGTCAGCAATGGCGGTACGGCTCCGAAGAGGGGAGCCACAAGGAAAGGAGAGATACCGTGACACGCGCAATCGACAAGCTCGAGCCCTTCCAGAGGGCGATCACCAAGGCGCACCTTGCCTCCACCGGTGTCGCCATCGATTCTCTGGAGAACCCCGACAAGCCGCTGATCGCGATCGCCAACAGCTGGAACGAGATGTGCCCCGGCCACGAGCCCCTGCGCCAGCTCGCATCCGAGGTCAAGAAGGGCATCCTCGAGGCGGGCGGCGAGCCCATCGAGTTCAACACCATCGCCATCTGCGACGGTATCGCCCAGGGCCACGCCGGTATGCACTACAGCCTTCCGCACCGCGAGATCATCGCTGACTCCTGCGAGGCCCAGATCCTCGGCCTGAACGTCTTCGACGGCGTCGTGTACATGGCCAGCTGCGACAAGATCGTCCCCGCCATGCTCATGGCCGCCGGCCGCATCAACCTGCCCGCAGCCCTCGTCTCCGCAGGCCCCTGCTGGGATGAGATCAAGCCGAGCGACTCCAAGGCCCTGCGCGCGTCCTTCCTGCGCGGCGAGGCCACCGAGCTCGACGTCATCGAGGGCACGCTCAAGTACTACACCGGCCCCGGCATCTGCCCGTTCCTGGGTACCGCCAACACCATGTGCTGCCTGGCCGAGGGCCTGGGCATGATGGTCCCGGGTGGCGCGCTGCAGCCCGCCCCCACCGCCATGCGCCGCTTCCTCGCCCGCCGCACCGGCGCCGCCGTCGTCGATCTGGTCCGCAAGGGCATCAAGCCGAGCGACATCATGACCGAGGCCGCGTTCCAGAACGCCGTGACCCTGCTCGCCTCCATCGGCGGCTCCCTGAACGCCCTGCTGCACCTGCCCGCCATCGCCGCTGAACTCGGCCTCGAGGTCACCTGGGCGCAGGTCGCCGAGACCACGAGCCGCGTGCCGCTGGTCACCAACATCACGCCCAACGGCGATCGCTCCTGCATCAACCTGTACAAGGCCGGCGGCATCCCCGCCGTCCTCAAGACGATCGAGAAGGATCTCGACCTGTCGGTCATGACCATCAACGGCAAGACCATGGGCGAGAACCTCGAGGGCGACATCGAGATCGACCGCTCCATCATCCGCACGCAGGACGACCCCGAGTCCGTCGCCAACGGCATCCAGGTGCTCTACGGCAACCTGGCCCCCGAGGGCACGCTCGTCAAGACCTCCGCGGTCCCCGACGACCAGCACACCTTCGACGGCCCGGCCATGTGCTTCAACAGCGAGGAGGAGTGCTTCGCCGCCTACAACGCGCACAAGATCCCCGCGGGCACCGCGGTCATCATCCGCTACGAGGGCCCCAAGGGCGGCCCGGGCATGAAGGAGCTGCACCGCGTCACCGAGATCATGAAGGGTATCCCGGGCTCCGCGGTCATCACCGACGGCCGCTTCTCCGGCGCGTCCGGCGGCCTGTCCGTCGGCTACCTGTGCCCCGAGGCCGCTGAGGGCGGTCCGATCGCCCTGGTCCAGGATGGCGACATGGTCCACATCAACCTTGCCGACAACGCGATCTCCTTCGACGTCTCCGACGAGGAGCTCGAGGAGCGCCGCAAGAACTGGACGCCCGTCGTCCACGACTTCAAGGGCAAGGTGCTCGCCCGCTACCTCAAGGAGGTCGGCCCCGCCAAGGACGGCGCCCTGCTCGGCGCGTAATGTCTGCCAATAATCGGCGACTCAAGCCCTGGTTGGCCCAGCCAACCAGGGCTTTTTGGTTGTGCAAATCGGGGACGTACCTGTTGCGTGCATGCATGCACGCAACAGGTACGTCCCCGATTTGCATGGCGCCGCCTGCCCCAAAGCGCACCAAAAAGCCCCGATCGGCGAGGATGCCGATCGGGGCGCAACCATGCGATGGCGCGAAAGCCTACTCGCCGCAGCCGCTCTCGATGAGCTCGACGAGCGCCTTCACGGCCTCCTGCTCGTCCTCGCCGTCGGCGGTGATGACGATGGTGGTGCCGCAGGCGAGGCCCTGGGTCATGAGGGCCAGCATGCTCTTGGCGTTCACGCCGTCGCCCTCGGCGCCGGCCTTCTTGACCGTGACGTTGGACTTGAAGCCGGAAGCGGTCTTGGTGAACATGGAAGCCGGACGAGCGTGCAGGCCGGTCGCGTTGACGATGGTGGTCTCCTCAGAGTACATGGGAATCTCTCCTTTTCTATATTGAGCGCAAGCTCATCTGCGCCGGACACCCCTGCGGCCCGGACTATAACCTACCCCTTACTCTACCACGTAACAGCAACGTCACGCGCTACACCATCTCACGAACGGCCTCATGCAGGCGCTGACGGTCAGCCGGATCGTCGCTGTTGTAGTGACGGGAGTTCACGATGTACTCCTCGATGGTGTTGAGGTTCTCCTCGGTCGGCTCGATGCCCAGCTCGCCCAGCGTCAGCGGCAGGTCCATCTTGCGCATGAACTCGCGCAGCTCCTCCTCCTTGTCCTTCAGGCCGTTGAAGTAGAGCTGGCAGAACAGGCCCACGGCGACGATCTCGCCGTGGATGGCGTCGGCCGCCTCATGGGTGAAGTGCGTGCGGACGCCGTCGTAGATGACGTGCGCGAGCTCGGACTGACGGAAGCTCTTGGTGGTGTTGGCGATGACGCCCGTGGTGATGACGTTCAAAAACGCCATGTCGGAGAGGTTCTTGGTGACCTTGCCGGCACGGTTGTCCTCGATGGCGTCGAGCGCGATCTTGTCGAGCACGTCGTACACGTAGGCGGCCATGTTGAAGGCGGTGAAGACGTCGATCGGCGTATCCTCGAGGTGCATCTCGGGCTTGCCGTTCAGCATCTCGATCTTCTTGGCCATCGCGTCCATGACGCCCGCGGCGTTGTAGCGGTGCGGGCAGGCGGCGATGACGTCGAGGTCCATGTAGACGGCATCGATCTCGTGGTCGAAGCGCCAAGAGCGCAGCTTGCCGCCCTCAGCGGTGTACATGACGCTCATGCAGGTGAACGGCGCGCAGGTGGAGGCAGAGGTCGGGACGTTGATAGCGCCCAGGTGGGCCACCTCGCCCACCGCCTTTGCCAGGTCGGTGATCTTGCCGCCGCCGACGCCCACGATCTCGTCGCAGCCGGCCTCATGGGCCTTGGCGGCGAGCTCCTCAGCGCCCTCGTAGCAGCACCAGCCCGTCCAGATCTCGAGCTGCCAGGAGACACCGGCGGCCTCCATACTGGGGACCAGGCGGTCCTTGACGGCGTCCCAGGAGCGCGGGCCGGCGACGATCAGCATCTTGTTGCCAAAGCGCTTGAACTCCTCGCCGAGCTGCTCGAGCAGACCCTGCTCGCAGCGAACGCGACCGGCGCCGAACTTGATTGCGGTATCCAATTCAACTGCCATGATGCTTCCTTTCCCCGAAGTTGGCAATTTCTATGCACACGGTGCGGGCGAAGCCCCTGCACTTCGCCCGCACCGTAGGTGCCGACTCACATTAGCCGCGCAGCTCGCGCACGGCAGCGGCGGCCTCGGCGGCGATGGCCTCGACGCGGGAGAAGTCGCCGTCAGCGAACAGGTTGGGCTTGACCATCCAGGTGCCGCCGGCGGCGATGATGGCGTCGCAGCTCAAGAAGTCGCGCACGTTGTCGGTGTTCACGCCGCCCGTGGGCATGAAACGATGGCCGACGAACACGCTGGCCAGAGCCTTGATACCAGCCAGGCCGCCGTACAGATTCGCCGGGAAGAACTTCGTCACGTCGAGATCGCGGTTGATCATGGCCATGATCTCGGTCGGGGTGACGGCAGCCGGGATGATGTTCACCTCGTGCTCGATGCACCAATCGACGGTGGCCATGTCGTAGCCGGGGGACACGATGAACTTGGCGCCGGCGTCGACCGCGCGCTTGCACTGGTCGAGGTTCACCACGGTGCCGGCACCGACCAGGATGTCGGGGCACTTCTCGGCCATCTCGCGGATGCAGTCGGCGGCAGCGGCGGTGCGGAAGGTGACCTCAGCGGCGGGAAGGCCGCCGGCGACCAGCGCGTTGGCCATGGGAACGGCGTCCTCGACCTTCTCAAGCACCACGACGGGCACGACACCCGTCTTCTCGACCTGCTCGTAGAATCCGTTCTGCTTCATGTACTCAGTCGACATCTTGCTTCCCTTCTCTTGTCGATCTGCCTGATTCATCTATGCAAACAGGGGCCGCATGCGGCACCGCGCGCCTCACGGCAGGCAGGTGCACCAGACCTCCTGGTTATGGAAGATCGAGAAATCGTTGAACCCGAAGCGCTCCGCTGCGGGCTGCTCGCCGTCGCAGACGCGCTCGAGCAGCTCGAGCAGCGAAGAACCCAGCTCGTCGATCGTCGATGCGCCCTCCACGGCGCCCGACGCGTCGAAGTCGATGTTGTCCGCCATGCGCGCCGCGCACTCGACGTTGCCCGTCACCTTGATGATCGGTATGAGCGGGTTGCCGATCGGCGTGCCGCGCCCGGTGGTGAAGATCAGCACCTGGGCGCCGCCCGCCGTCATGCCCGACACCGACTCGATGTCGTAGCCTGGCGTGTCCATGATCACCAGGCCGCGCCTGCCGGGTCGCGCACCGTACGGGACGACCTCCATGATCGGGGAGGTTCCGCCCTTGGAGATGCCGCCCAGCGCCTTCTCCTCGAGCGTCGAGAGCCCGCCGGCCATGTTCCCGGGAGAGGGGTTCGCGCCGCGCACGTCGACGCCCGCCTCGGCAAAGCTGCGTTCCAGCCCGCAGACGATCCGGTAGATATCATCCGCCACGTCCGGGCTCGCGGCGCGCGCGGCGAGCAGGTCCTCGGTGCCGATGAGCTCGGTCGTCTCGCCGAGCATCACGGTGCCCCCGGCAGCGACGACCGCGTCGCTCACCACGCCCGCCACGGGATTCGCCGCAAGGCCGCTCGTGGCATCGGAGCCTCCGCAGTTGGTGCCGAGCACCAGGTCGCCCAGGCCCATCTCGCAGCGCTCGGCACCCGCCGCGCGCTCCGTAAGGCCGCGCGCCAACTCGACGCCGTGCTCGATCGCGGCAGCGGAGCCGCCGCAGTCCTGGATTGTCATGACCTCGAGCGGCTTATCCGAGCGCGAGCGCACGACCTCGGCAAGCTCGTAGGGCTTGGTCGACTCGCACCCCAGACCGACGATGAGCGTGCCGAACACGTTCGGGTTGAGCGCGAGGTTCGCAAGGCAGCGGCGCATGATCTCGATGCCGCTGCCCACCTGACCGCAGCCCTTGGAATTCTCGACCGCCACGGCCCCGGGCACCGCATCGGCGATGCGCCGCGCGACCATGTTGGCGCAGCCGCATGTCGAGAGCACCATCACATGGTTGCGGATGCCAATGCTGCCATCGGGTCTTCGGTACCCCCTCATGCGCCCACCCCCGTCTTGATGCTTTCGATGTTATGGATATGCACATACGAGCCGCGACCGATCGGCGACGTCACGCGCCCGATGATCTGGCCGTACTTGGTGACCGTGTCGCCCGCGTCGCGCTCGATAAGGCAGATCTTGTGGAAGCGCGGGATGTCCTCGCGCGCGGTCAGCATGCAGGCGACCTCGCCGCTCTTGGTGCGCACGCAGACCTTCTCGCCCGCGCTCACCGCGTCGATAACCGTGGCGACGTCGTCCGATGCCGCCATGCGCAGCGCGCGCTTATCCATAGATCACAGAGCTCCCGTTTTCCTATTGGCCTACTGGTCGGATTTCTTGCCAAGCTTGGACAGCGGATCCTCGAACCGCGAGAACGCGATGGCGGGATACGCCTCGGCCACATGGTCGCAGATCCATTCGTAGGCGCCCTTCATGCGCGACTGACGAACCCACAGGCCGGACAGCTGCAGCACGAAGTAGACGCGGTCGGAGTGGTTGGCCTCCATCTGCTGCTTCATCTCGGGCGTCACCGTCTCGAACTGATCGGCGGTCTTGTAGCCCATGACCTCGAGCATCAGGTCGTTGTTGCTCGCGGCCTTGAGATTGACGTTGAGCACCTGCGACCACGGCAGGTAGATGATGTCGTCGGGCTTGGTCATGTCCGTCACGCCGTCGAGGGTGTACTCGAACAGCGGATTGCGGTTGGTCATCTTGCGGACGTTGAACGCCACGCCGGCCAGAAAGCACGCCGCCACCAGCACCGAGACGATCGGCCACACGACGGCGCCGCTGCCCTGCGTGAACCCGAGCCACAGGATGCACACGGCGATGACCACATACGACAGGCTGATGGCGAACAGCCTGCGCAGGTCGTTATATACAACGAGCTTGTCCATAGGGGTAACCTCGCTTTGTTTCCATACTTAGCGCAGGACTTCAAGGAATCCCACGACGTCGGCCAGGCTGTCGAACGAGAGCACCGCGTCGCGGCGGATGGTCTCGCGGTTGCCTTCGGGCTGATCGAGAATCGGGTAGCCCTCGGTGACCGAATCCATATTCGTCAGGTCGTCGAAGACGAAGCCCGACGTGAAGCCGCCAGCGTTGGCAGCGAGCACGCCCGCATGGCTGTCCTCGAGCACGAGCGTGTGCGCAGGGTCGGCGTCGATGAGCGCGGCCGCCTTGAGGAAGATCTCGGGGTCGGGCTTGCCGTTTTCAACCTGCGTGCCGTCCATGATGTAGGGGAAGGCGTGCGTGAGATACTCGGCCTTCATGTACTCGTCAATCAGCGGACGGACCGAAGAGCTTGCGAGCGCATAGGGGATCTGGCGCTCCTGCAGGTAGCTCAACAGCTCCAGCAGGCCCTTCTTCTTTCCCACGCGGCCGTTTTGCTCCATGCGCACGGCCGTCTTCTGCTTTTTGATGTATTCGCGCCACGTGGCGACGTCCTTGTCCTCGCCGAAGGCGTGGCGCAGCCCGGCGACGACCTCATGCTCGATCCTGCCGCAAAGACTCATGTAGAGGGCGGGATTCATCTGGAAGCCGAAGGCGCGCGCCGCGCGCAGGTACGCCTTGTAGCACAAGCGCTCGCTATCGAAGATGAGACCGTCCATGTCGAAAAGTACTGCCTGAAACGGACCCACAGCCCCGGCTCCTTTGCATCGAAAGAGGTGAAATCGACAAAAAAGTAGGCCTGCACCCTCCTGCGGGTGCGCGGAGAGGTGCAGGCCTGGGATCGGACGCGAGCGCTAGGCTCGAATCTCGTTAACCGGTTCCTCACCGGCGACGAAGCGCTCGACATCGCCGACGCACTTCTCGCCCATGCCGCGCAGGCACTCCTCCGTATACGCGGAGATGTGCGGGCATACGAGAACCTTGGGATGGTTGAAGTACGGGTCGTCCGGACGAGGCGGCTCGTCGTGCATGACGTCCATCGCGAGGCCCTTGACCGTGCCGTCCTCGAGCGCAGCCAGCATGGCGGGCTGGTCGATGAGGTCAGCGCGGGCGTTGTCCACCACGTAGACGCCCTTCTTCATCTTGGAGAGGGCATCGGCGTCCAGGATGTGGAACGACGTGGGGTTGAGGTCGGCGTTGAGCGTCAGGATGTCGCAGTTGGAGACCACGGTATCCAGGTCGGTGTACTCGAAGTCGACGCCCTGGGCGCGCAGGCCGTCCGCCCACTCGTCGCGCTGAACCGGGTCGCAGGCCAGAACCTTGAGGTCATAGCCGCGGGCCAGGATCTCCACGACGCGAGTGCCGATGTTGCCGCAGCCGATGATGCCGAGCGTCTTGCCGGACACGCCGTTGCCCACAAAGGAGGCGCGCTCCGCCCAACGGCCCTCGTTGGCGGCCACATGAGAATCGCTCACATGACGCATGCAGTCGAGCAGCAGGGCGACGGCGCCCTCGGCCACGGCGTCGCGCTCGACGAGTGGCGGCACGGTGGTCAGGATGCAGCCCGTTGCGTTGCAGGCCGCCACATCGACGTTGTTGTAGCCGATGCCGTGGCGGGAAAGCAGCAGCAGGTCGGTCTTGTGCTCGAAGAACTCAGCGTCGAAAAACGGCGTCACCGAGGAGATGATGATGTTGAAGTCCTTGAGGGCCTCGGCGAGCTCCGCGCCGTGGGCATCGCCCGCAACGCGGACGCGCTCGACGGTGCCGATCTTCTCGAGGCGCTCCATCTGATCGGGGAAACGCCTGCCGAACGACGAGGAGTTAACGATTGCGATGCGATAATCCATCTAAGTCGCGCATCCTATCTAATCGCAGGTGTACAACGGGTGGGGCTACTTGCCGCACTTGGCGAGAGCGGAGGCGAGGGAGACGTTCTCAGAAGACGGGATCTTCTGGAAGTAGACCGTCACGCCCGCGTCGCCGATGGCCTTGGCGATGTCGGCGTCGGCATCGGTCAGGCCGACGGACTCGATGACCTTGGTGGAACCCGGCTTGATGGCGATGCCGCCGACGTTGAGCTCCTTGATGGGCACGCCGCCGTCGACAGCGACCTTGGCGTATGCGAGGGACTTGAAGATCAGGGCGACCTTGTCGTCACCGAACTGGTTGGCGTTCCACTGGTCAACAAGACCCTGGGCGGAGAACACCTTGATCTTGAGGCCGCCGGTGGACTGGGTGGACTCGTAGATCTCCTTCATGAACTCGTCGTTGGCGGTGGCGTCATCGATGACGTAGGCAGAGTTGGTTCCCTTGCCCTTGGTCCAGACCTGCATGACCTGGCCGTGAACCAGACGATCGTCGATGCGCGCGAGGGTGATCTCGGACATGGTAGTTTCTCCAATCCCTAGTGGATGAACAGGAGGGGTACACGCCCCATTACAAGGTATGTACCCCAATTGGGACGATTAGCCCTTGAGGTTGGAACGGTTGATGAGGCGAGCGCCCATCTTGCCGGCCTCCAGGGCGATGCCGGCGAGCTCGTGGCCGTCCTCGACCATATCGAGCTGCTGGATGGTCTCGATGAGCATCGGCATGTTCACGCCGAGGATGACGTCGCAATCGACCTTGCCCACGCACGCCAGCGCCACGTTGGAGGGGCTGCCGCCCATGAGGTCGCACATGATGATGGTGTGCGCGCCTGCCTCGTCGTTCTTCTCGACGATCGCGAACGCCTGCTCGCGCAGGTCATCGACGGACTGGCCGGGAACGAGCCCCAGGGCGTCCACGTTCTCCTGCTCGCCCATGATCATCTCGGCGCTCTTCTTGAGCTCGATGCCAAACAGGCCGTGCGTGATGATGAGAACCTTGTTCATGCGCTTGCTCTCCTTACTGCTCTAAATCCGATTAGAGAATGCCGATGACCGCGAGGACGATCAGGATCGCGGTGAAGCCGAGCATGGCCTGCGTGACCTTCATGCCCTTCTTCTGGAAGAAGAAGAACAGGGCCATAACGGCGCACAGCGGCAGGATGCCGGGAAGGATGCCGTCGAGGGTGTCCTGAAGGACGAACGGCTTACCGGACAGGTCGGCCGCGATCGGGGTGGTCAGCTTGACGTAGCTTGCAGCCATGCAGCCCATCATGAACAGACCGAGCACGCCGAGCGCGTCGATGATGGACTTGATGCGGCCGCCCTTCATGACCTCGAGCGCGGCGCGACGGCCCATGGTGTAGCCCATGCGGGTGAACAGGTAGCCGTAGATGAACGTCGCGGTGGCGAAGCAGATGAACGGCAGCACGGCGCCCAACGGATTGCCCTCCTGGGCCAGACCCAGGAACAGGGAGATGAAGATGTACTGAACGGTACCGGAGTCGATGGAGTCGCCGACGCCAGCCAGCGGGCCCATCAGGCCGATCTTGGTGTTCTGGATCATCGAGGCGTCGAGGGCGTCCTCACCGGCGTTGAGCGCCTTGGCGCGCTCCTCCTCGAGCGACATGGTGATACCGGAGATGATGCCGCCGCCCCAGACAGCCTGGGTGTTGAAGAACTGCAGGTGACGCTGGTAGGCCTCGCCCAGAAACACCGGGTTCTTGTAGAGCTTCTTCAAAACGGGCATGAGGCCGAAGCACAGCGAAGGGGCAATCATGCGGTCGAAGGTGTGGGGCACCTCGTTGCACCACCACCAGCGGAACCAAACCTTCATGACATCGCCCTTGGTGATCTCATCGGGCTTGTTGGCCTCGCCGAGCATCAAACGGGGATCGGCATGGATCATGCCGTCCTCATCGAGGTAATCGTGATAATCCTGGGAAAGCTTCTCGACTTCGCTCATGAGTATGTTCCCTTCCTTTCTGATATCTATAGGGCGCGAGCGGATTTACGCTTCGGCCTTCGCGGTGAACATGTTGTAGCAGAAGGCGATGATGACGCCGAAGATGGCCCAGGTGATCATGGTGATGCTCAGGCCGGCCTGGGTGGTGATGACAACCAGGAAGTACGCCAGGAAGAAGAACACGAGCAGCTTGCGGCTGCCGATGACGTGCATGGTGATGGCGATACCGAGGGCGGCGAGACCGCCGGAGACGACGTCGAGCGCGTGCAGCACGGGGCCGTTGCTGATGGCGTTCATGACGTCAGAGATGACCGGGGCGCCCAGGTACAGGGCGATGGTGATCGTCGGGACGAACAGCAGGAAGGAGAAGATGGTCGGCACGACGGCGATCCAGATGGCAAGGCCACGGGAATCGGCGCGCACGGCGCACTGGTCCATCTTGTTCACGGCGATGGTGTTCAGGAAGAAGCGGAGCTGGTACAGGTAGCTGCCCATGAGGCCGACAGGCACGGCGATGGCGACAGCTGCCTCGGCGTCCAGGTCACCGATGACGGCGACCGAAACCGCGATTGCGGACGCCACGGCCGGCTCGGAGGGCATAGCGCCGCCAGGGGCGACAACGCCCATGTAGATGAGCTGGATCGTAGCGGTGACGATCATGGCCTGGGTCATGTCGCCCAAGATCAGACCGACCCAGAAGCCCGCCATCAACGGCGAGAAACGCATGGTGAGGGTAGCATAACCAAGCGCGCGAGATTCGACTGCCGCCACGAAGAGGGCAATCAGCAATGCTTGCACAATTGTCATAATGCCTTTCCTTTCTCTCCTCTTTTCCGGAAGATGGTGGAGTGCGTCTTCTCCATCCCTCCCCGTTGCCCCAACGAGGCCCCTCGTTAAGACAAACCTTGGGCTTTTCGCCCCTTTGACCAAAAGTCTATGTGTTTTTCTGTTGTACTTGAAGAAATTATTTTTCTTTTTGGCGAACGGTCTTTGCCTTATCGCCTGCCGAATTTAGACGTTTTTACGAAGTGTTTTGTGCTACACGCTCATTGCGCGGGGTCTTTTCTTAATCGTGGCATACTTTATGCAGGTAATAGGCTATTTTTTAATTGCTAGGCTTGTTATGTCATTTACCTGTTGATGTGATGCTCTTGTGACGTTTCCAAAACGGACAAAGTGATTTTTGCCGTATACAGACCGTTTACCACCGTTCAGCCGGTTGACCTTTTGTTATATAGGCTGAAAAATAATTTTTTTCTTCGAGAGCCCTCTGGTCGCAAGAATATTTGAGTACACTTGTGGCATAAGCTCATATTGATATAGCAATATGAACCGCTGACCAGTCTGGACCATCAATGGCACGCAACACTGTTCTCCTCAAGATCAAGTCCCTCATGCCCTCGCTCTCGACCAAGGAGCAGAGCATCGCGAACTTCGTGCTCGAGGACCCCCGATTCGCCTCCCGCATGACCATCAACGAGATGGCGGCACAGCTCGGCGTGGCCGACTCCACGGTGTTCAAGTTCACCAAGAAGCTCGGCTATCGGGGCTTTCGCGATTTCCGCACCGATCTGCTCGCCGAGGAGTTCGATCCGCAGATCTCCATCCACGAGAACGTGACGCCCGAGGACGCCCCGATCGTCGTGGCGCAGAAGATCTTCCATTCCAGCGCGAAATCCCTTCACGACACCTTGTCGCTGCTCAACGAGCACGACCTGGAGCAAGCGATCGATTTTATGCTGGGCGCCTCGCGTATCTCCCTGTACGGCTGCGGCGAATCGGGCATCATCGCGCTCGACGCCTACCAGAAGTTCCTGCGCTCGCCCATCCCCTGCCATTTCGTCACCGACACGCACATGCAGCTCATGCAGGCCGCGCAGCTGACGCCCGACGACTGCGCCATCGTCATCTCGCACACGGGCGCCACGCGCGAGATGATCGAGATCGCCCGCATCGCCCACGAGGCCCGCGCGCGCGTCATCCTCATCACGAGCTACCCCTCGCAGCACA
Source organism: Collinsella ihumii (assembly GCF_030385545.1). NCBI lineage: Bacteria > Bacillati > Actinomycetota > Coriobacteriia > Coriobacteriales > Coriobacteriaceae > Collinsella > Collinsella ihumii. The sequence continues at coordinate 129,261 of NZ_JAUEIQ010000003.1, forward strand.
TCTCCGAATATGCCGACGTCACCTTCGTCTCGACCTCGGACGAAACGGGATACCGCCCCGAGTCGCTTTCGTGCCGTTTCGCGCAGCTCGCCATCATCGACACGCTCTACACGGCGCTCATGTTCCGCGTGCAGGGAACGGCCGAATCGCTGCGCAAGATACGCGAGGCCATCAACCTGACCAAAGTGGACGATTAGCGAAGCGCGCCGATGGGTCGTTTGGGGACGGGTTCGTTCCAACCCATTTTCGTTTGCACGCCGTGATCATAGATGGGTTGGAACGAACCCGTCCCCAAACGACCCCTAGTCGTGCTTGCTAGCCGCTGTAGCGGGCCAAGAATGCGCGCGTGCGCTCCTGCCGGGGGTTGCCGAACACCTCTGCGGGGGCTCCCTCCTCGACGATCATGCCGCCATCCATGAAGACGACGCGGTCGGCCACATCGCGCGCGAACGCCATCTCGTGCGTCACGATGATCATGGTGATGTCTTCCGCCGCCAGCTGCCTGATGACCTTGAGCACCTCTCCGGTGAGCTCGGGATCGAGCGCGCTGGTCGGCTCGTCGAAAAACAGGATGTCGGGGTTGAGCGCCAGAGCGCGCGCGATGCTCGCGCGCTGCTGCTGGCCTCCCGACAGCTGGCAGGGAACCTTGTCCTCGCAGCCGGTGAGGCCCATTTTGGCGATCAGGGAGCGCGCCTGTTGCTCCACCTCGGAGCGGTCGCGCTTTTGCACCACGATCGGCGCGTCCATGATATTGCGCAGCACCGTCATGTGTGGAAACAGGTTATAGCTCTGGAAGACCAGTCCGAAGCGGCTCTTGGCGCGACGCATCGTGTCGCCGCGCACGTAGCTCACCTGCCCGTCCGCGTCGGTCGACGCCACGACGAGGTCGCCATAGGACAGCGTGCCCGCGTCGATCTGCTCAAGCGTCGTCGCGCAGCGCAGCATCGTCGACTTGCCGCCGCCCGACGGGCCGATGATCGCCACCACCTCGCCCGGCTCGACCGCCAGCGAGATGTCGCGCAACACGACGTTGTCGCCGAACGCCTTGCTCACATGCTCCATCGAGAACACCGCATCAGCCACGGTACGCTCCTTTCCCTGCTATCGGCTCGCGCCGCCCTGCCATGCACACCCGTCCTCCATGGCCAAGCGGAGCGGAACGGATTTCCTAGTCGTGGTAGTAGTTCAGCTTCTTCTCGACGAACCCGATCACGATCTCGACGAGGAAGTTGAACACCCAGTAGAACGCAGCAGAGATGGCGAAGGGAACCATGCTCACCTGCGAGGCCACCAGCGCCTTGGCCGTGGAGAACATCTCCGCCACGCCGATCGCGAACGCGAGCGACGTGTCCTTCACGAGCGTGATGATCTCGTTGCCCATGGCGGGAAGGATGCGCTTGACGACCTGCGGCAGCACGATGCGCACGAACGTCTGCATCCGCGAATATCCCAGCACCTCGGCCGCCTCGTACTGGCCGCGCGGGATGGACTGGATGCCGCTGCGGTAGATCTCGGCGAAATAGGCCGCGTAGTTGACGATGAACGCCACGATGCACGCCTGCCATTTGGAATCGGTGGTCAGCTCGATGCCGAACACGTAGTACGGGGCGAAGTAGATGGCGAACATCTGCAGCATGAGCGGCGTGCCGCGCAGCACGGAGATGTAGACGCGCGCCAGCGCCCGCAGCGGGGCGAAGCGGCTCATGCGTGCCAGCGCGATGGGAACCGCCAGCGGAATAGACCCCACCAAGGTGAGCACGAAGATCTGGATGGTCGTGCCGAAACCCTCCAGCAGCATCCCGACCATGGTTGCAATATCCATCTGCATCCCTTCAAGCAAAATGGTGGGAAAACGAGGAAGCCCCGTTTTCCCACCGCATTCGAAATTTTAGGGACAGTCCCTAAAATTTCACGGTCCTGCGCTACTCGAGCACCCAGTTATCGTAGCTGATGCCGTACTCGGCGTACTTGTTGCACAGCTCCTCGATGGTGCCGTCCACGTCCATCTCGCGCAGGGTCTCGGTCACCTTGTCGGCGAGCTGCTGGTTACCCTTCTTGAAGCCGACGGCGTAGTGCTCCTCGGACAGCATGTCGGGCAGCTGCGCGTAGGCGTCGGGGTTGGCGGCCATCTGGTACTCGGCGATGGACAGGTCGCACGCCACCGCGTCGACGGCGCCGGACTCGAGCTGCATGAAGGCCGTGTTGTACTCGCCGATCTGCTCGAGCGAGGCGAACGTCGCGGCAAGGTCGGCCTGGTCGCCCTCGAGCACGTCGAGCGCGGCGGAGTCGACCTGGGTGATGACCGTCTTGCCCGCAAGGTCATCGAAGCTCTCGATGCCGCTGTCAGCCTTCACGACCACAACCTGGCCGTTGAGCATGTAGGGCTCGGAGAAGGTGTAGTCGTCCTCGCGTCCCTCCATGGTGAAGCCGTTCCAGATGCAGGAGATGGCGCCGGAATCAAGCAGCGTGTCCTTGGCGTCCCAGTCGATGGGCTCGTAGGTGACCTCCCAGCCGCAGCGCTGGGAGACCTCGGCAGCAAGGTCGAGGTCGAAGCCGGTGAACTCGCCGTCATCGCCCACGAAGCCGTAGGGCGGATAGGCCTGGTCGAAGCCGACGATGAGCTCAGTGATGTCAGCGGAGTTGTCGGCGCCCGATGCCGCAGCCGAACCGGAGTCGGCCGGCTCGTCGGAAGCAGGGCTGCCGCCGCACGCGGCGAGCGCGAACGCGCACACGAGCGCCATGGTCGCGGCAAGCATGGTGAACAGACGGGATCTCTTCATGGTGCAACCTTCCCTCAAGTATCTCGCAACGCTGTTCACTTTACTATGGTGGAGTATTCTCGGCAAGGATTATTTCCCCGTGTGTCAGATTTATTTCCGCCGACTCGGCGGCGGCAGGCATCGACGCCTGCCGCGCGCTACGATGCCGTCGGAATGATTCCCTTCTCGATGCAACGCCTCACGATGGCGGCCATCTCGGCGCGCGTCGTATTGTTGTGCGGCGCCACGTAGCGGCCCTCGACAAGCGACACGCCGTCGATGACGCCCTTGTTGAGCGCCCAGATCACGTTTTCCGTCGCCCACGGGCTCGTCGTCGCCCAATCGAGCATACTGTGGTACTTGCTTGTATCCAGCGAATCGCCCGTCTTGCGCGCGATGTTCGCGGCAACGCTTGCAAGCTGCTCGCGCGGCAGGGGCTCGTTCACGCCGAAGCGCACGTACGTGCCGGTCGCAGGGTCCCCGATGCCGTTCATGTAGCCGTGGTACACCGCCCAGTTAATGGCGTCGGCATAGTACTTGCTCTGATCGACATCGGCAAAACTGCAGGCAGGGGCCTTTTCCCCGTTCCCGAAGATGTTGTAGAGCACGCATGCCACGTCCTGGCGCACGATGGCCTCGTTGGGAGCGAAGCGCAGCACGGGGTCCGCGAGGCCGCTCATGTACCCGTTCTTATATACATAGACGATGTCGTCGTAGTACCATGCGCGGTCGACGTCGAAAAACGGCAGCTCGTCGGATTCGTCGGAGCCCGTATCGCCCGACAGGGCCTCGTCCTCGGCGATGTATTCGAGACAGGTCGCCCGCTCGCGCTCGTAGCGCGCCTTGTAGCTCGCGCCGTACGCGTAGTCGTCCACGTTGTTGACCACGGCGTCGCACAGGGCGTTCACGAACTCCCGGTCGGTCATGTCGTCCGAAAGGTTGGCGAGCCTGAAGAAGCGCTGGCAGCCGCCCGAGCCGAACAGGTTGCACAGGCCCCAGGCCAGGCCTTTGACGCAATCCGCGCGCCCCGAGATGTCGACGCCGAAGTTGTTCTTAAGAATCCGCTGCACCGGCAGGTAATACTCCTGGTAGGCATAGGCATCCTGCAGCGCGGAGAACTCGGTCGAATCCGCACGGTACGCAGCGTGCCAGGCGTTCTCGGCAAGCTGGCCGATCTCGGTGAGCTGCTTGGTCTCACGGTCGTAGATGGCCCCGCCCGTCAGCTCGTCGCCCCGCTCGATCACCGGTGCGAACATCGCGTATTTCGTCGGGTTGTACTCGTAGCACGCTTTGATGAACGGAAGCAGCGAGTAGCGGCGGTCGAATTGGTAGAACCCCATGGCGTTATAGCCGTCGCCATAGCTGAATCCCTGATTGTAGTTGCTGCCGCTCTCGTTTTCGGCAAAATACTTCATCTCGCTGGAAAGCGTCAGCGGGGTCAGGCGCGCAAGGCCCTCCTCGGTCGACAGCAGCGAGACCGAGCCGCTTTCCTGGGGATCCTCTTCGTAATCGAGTGCGCGATCGTAATCGCCCGGCTCGGGCAGCGGACCGGCCTTTCCCGTGTCGCCACCGGAAGACGAGGCGGTCTCGGAAGCGCCCTGCGGGATCGTCGTGTCCGCAAATGCGCTGGCGGGCATGGTCCAGGCGCCCAGCGCAAGCGTGAGCGTCAGGCCGGCAGCAACGGCGCGGTGCCGTGACTCCATGGTTCCTCCTTGCTTGTGCGCTCCCGGCGGGGAGAGCGTGATTAGGGTACGTTTGCGTCAGAGCGCAACAGAGGTACCTTTATTATTCCCGGGAACAATCCCCACATCAACGGGGTCAATGAATTAATGCAGCCAGGCCCATCATTTCATCATGGCCGGCGCAGCTTGAAACCGATACCCCATACCGTTTCGAGGTACCCGTCGGTTCCGCTCGATTTGAGCTTGGCCCGCAGGTTGCCCATGTGGGTGGCGACGGTCTTCTCGTCGGAAGAGCTCACGCGCGCGGAGCCCGCGGCGATGTCGTCGAGCAGCCGCTCGTCGTGGCAGGTGGCGAGGTACAGATCGCGCTTGGTGAACACGCGGTCGGGATGTGCCATCAGCAGGGCGAGCAGGTCGAACTCGGTCCGCGTGAGGCGCACAGGCGTATCCGCCGCATAGAAGCGACGCGTCGCGGGATCGAGACGCCAGGCCCCGAACGCGAGCGCCGCCTCCCCGACCTCGCACGCGGCGGGCGCACCCGGCGATCCGGAGGCGGCGATCCCCCGTACGCGGAACTGCGCATCGATGCGGGCGAGCAGCTCGTCGAGATCGAACGGTTTGACGAGATAGTCATCGGCCCCGCACCGTAGAAGCGCGATGCGGTCGTCCACGGCGCTTTTTGCCGAGATGACGATCACCGGCACGTTGCCCAAGCGCTGTCGAACGAGCGGCACCAGATCCTCGCCCGGGCACCCCGGAAGCATGAGGTCGGTGATGACCAGGTCGAACGTCTGACACGACGGCCCTTCGAGCAGCATGCGCGCCTCGCTGCCCGAGAACGCGGGCACGCAGGTGTGGCCCGCGCCGGCAAGACACGCGCAGACGATCTCGTTGAGCGCGGCGTCGTCCTCGATGACCAGGGCTTTCATCTCATCCTCCACGACTGCTCCGGCGCATGCGGACGCATGCGCCCAGGATGCCTCGGCGATCAGGCACGAGGTAGGCTGATGCGCACGGTCAGGCCGCCGTCCGCGACCTCGCCGTGCGCCTCACCGCCCATAGCATCCAGCAAGCGCGCGACGATGGCAAGTCCAAGACCGCTCCCCTCGCCCGTCCGCGCGGCATCGCTTTTGTAGAACCGGTCGAACAGACGCCCGGCATCGATCGCATCCAGCTGTTCCACGGGGTTGGAGATGCTCAGGCTCACCCGTCCTCCCATCGACGCGATCTCGATCGAGGGCGCGCCCGCTCCGTAGCGCAGCGCGTTGTTGACGAGGTTCGTCAGCACGCGCGTCAACGACGACGTCTCCGCGAGTACCTGGACGTCCTCGTCTTCGCAGACGATCGACGGCTCCCATCCGCGCGCGGTGAACTGCGGGTAGAACGAGACGAGGACATCGGACAGGACCGGCAGAAGCGCCACGGGCTCCACGTTCAGCGCCAACGCGGGATCCGCCGCCTTCGCGTACTCGAACAGCCCGTCTACCAGCGTGCGCATGGAAGACAGGCGTTCGACCGCGGCTTCGGTGTAGCGCTCGCGCTCGGCCTGCTCCGCCGTGCGCTGCGCCAGCTGCAGGTAGCCTTGCGCCCCCGCCAGCGGCGTGCGGATATCGTGCGACAGCGAGGCGAGGTCCTGCTGAAACGACGCTTGCGCGGCGCGGTCGGCGATGCGGCGGTCCCGCTCACGGTCGAGCTCCCTGTTGAGAGCGCGCACAAGCCCCTCGAGCCCCGCGCTGCGCACCTCGAGCGCGATGCGCGCGTTGCTGTCCGGCGCCCGCAGGTCAAGCTCCTCCGCGATGCGCACAAGCTCGCGATCCCGGCGGACCATCACCACCAGGGCGATGAGCAGGGCCGCGACGAGCCCGGCGATCAGCGCCAGCGATCCCACATCGGCTGTCATGAGCCCACCTCCTTATAACGACGATCGATTCGTTCCCCTGCACCCGCGCTGCCACCTCGCCCGTCTTGCCGTCTCGTTCTGTCGCTTCGTTCATGAATGAAGCGGTGGGTTAGATATAAAAATCCTGCGCAAACGCCGTAAACGGTCTCCTTCGTTCATGAATGAAGGACCCCGGGAATGCCGCCGGCCTCCTCGGCACCGAGCCCGCAAGCGGGTGAACAGACGGGCACCACCTTCCCTAGAACGAACGGCGCCGCAGGCGCGCGTAGGCGACCAGCACGGCGATCACCGACCAGAGCAGCGGGTAGAACACGATCTTGAGCATGGCGCCCGGGTAGGAGAAGTACCCGAGGCCCTCGCCCAGCACGTACGCGTGCGTCGAGGGCAGCATCGAGCTCATCTCCAACGCAGCAGAAGCGCCGCCACCCATCGTGAAGAGCGCGAGCGGAAGCATCAGCAATTTCCCGACGATACCGTAGCAGATGGCGAACGCGAGCACCCAGGCGATGCGCGAGCTTCGCGCGAACATGCAGGCGCACAGCGAGATCGAGCAGAAGCAGAAGCCCGTTAGCGCGGCAAGCGCCGCCCATGCCGCCACGGACGCGGCGTCCACCGGAGGTGTCTCGACGCCCCATGCGCCGGGCAGCCAGGCGCACACGGCGAGCAGCAGCACGGTCGACACGACGCAGCTTGTCAGCATGGTGAGCAGCTGCGCGCCAAGGTAGTGGAGCCGCGCGCGCGGCCTGACGACCACGTTTTTCATCGCGGCGCCCGACGGCAGGCCCGCGATGTCATCCGTGAAAAGCTGCACGCACCAGATGCCGGCCATGCAGGGCAGCAACGGCACGCTTCCGAATGCGACCCGACCCGCGAGCCCCAAAAACGTGGGGTCGTAGGTCTCGCCCGACGCCCACCTGCCGTTCCAAAAGCCCATCTCGAGCTCCGCGGCGCCAAAGATGGCGAACACCGCGACCGCGGCAAGCGGCGCCGCTATCAGCGCCCCGCTTTTCCGAAGACGAAACAGGATCGCGCGTAGCATGTTGAGCATCCCGATCACCCCTTTTTCGCGTGAAACCACATGGATGGAGCAGCATCGCGCCGCGTCGTCATTCGGACGCCGGGCCGTCGTGCCCGCCCATGAGACCGACGAAGAACGCCTCGCGGTCGCCCTCGGAGCGCCGCAGCTCGCGGATCGCGATGCCCTCCTCCGCAAGCGCGCGACCGACCTCCTCCGCATCGATGTCCCCGTCGATGCGGAGCTCATCGTCCGGCAACGCGACCAGATGGGCCCGGGGGAAGCGCTCGGTGAGCGCCGCCAGGGCGCGAGGGGCCTCGCCCGTGCGCACGATCAGGCAGCGTGCGCACGCCTGATCGACCTCGTCCGCCGTCAATTCGGCCGCAAGGCCGCCGTCACGCAGCACGCCGTAGACCGTGCAGATCCGCTCGAGCTGATCGAGCGCGTGCGAGCTGATGAACACCGTGACGCCGCGCTCGCGGTTCATGCGGACGATGAGGCTGCGGATGTCGCGTGCGATCTCGGGATCGAGGCCGTTGAGTGGCTCGTCGAGCAGCAGCACGTCGGGACTTCCCAGCAAGGCGAGCGCGATGCCCAGGCGCTGCCTCATGCCGAGCGAAAACCGCTTGGTCTTCTCGTTGCCCGCATCGGCAAGCCCCACGACCTCGAGAAGCTCCTCGCATGTACGGCGCGCGTCGACAAGACCGAGCACGAGCGCCTTGGCCATGAGGTTGTCGAGCGCCGAAAGGTTGGCGTACATGCCGGGCTGCTCGATGAGCGCGCCGACGCGGGGATGGGGCTCGCAGGGGACAAGCAGGTCTCCCAGCACGCGGATCTCGCCGGCATCTGCCGGCATGAGCCCGGCGATCAGCTTCATGGTCGTCGACTTGCCCGCACCGTTTTTACCGATGAACCCGTAGATCTCCCCTTGGCCCACGTGAACGTTAAGGCCGTCGAGCACCCGTTTGTGCCGAAAGCTCTTACCAAGACCGGCTGTCTCGATGGCAAACATGGCGCTCCCTTCATCGTGCTCCCATCTTGACATACACGATACGAAGCAGCCTCCAAGATTCCCCCGGGCAAGCGACAAGAAAGTTGCAAGGTTTTCCACCCTGCCGCCGGGGCGCGCCGCTGGAGAAAAAGACCCGCCCGCGCGTTTTGCGCAGGCGGGTCCTCAGTCGACTAGACACGCACCGGTCGCCCCTCGCAGGCGACACGGAATGCATCAATCGGTGTTTCCCTAGCAGATCTCCACGACCCAGCCCTCGGGGCCCTCGATCTCGCCGTCCTGGATGCTGGTCAGCGTCTCGCGCAGCTTCTTCATCACGGGGCCGACCTCCTCCATGCCGCTCGCGAACACGATCTCCTCGTCACCGTTGACGACCTTGCCCACCGGGCTGATGACGGCAGCGGTGCCGCACATGCCGCACTCGACAAACGCGCCGGCCTGGACCTCGGCGAACTCGACCGGACGCTCGACGACCTTCATGCCCAGCATGTTCTCGGCCACATAGACCAGCGAGCGGCGGGTGATCGACGGCAGGATGGAGTTCGTCGCGGACTGGGGCACCACCAGCGTGCCGTCCTTGTCCACGAACAGGAAGTTGGCGCCACCGGACTCCTCGACGTAGGTGTGGGTCTGAGGATCGAGGAACATGTTGTCGGCGAATCCCTCGGCGTGCGCCTGGACGCTCGGATACAGGGACATGGCGTAGTTCAGGCCCGCCTTGATGGCGCCGGTGCCGTGCGGTGCGGCGCGGTCGTACTCGGGGACCTTGACTGCCACCGGCTTGACGCCGCCCGAGTAGTACGGGCCCACCGGGGTCACAAGGATGCGGAACTGGTACTCGTCGGCCGGCTTCACGCCGATGACCTCACCGGTCGCCACCATGAACGGACGGATGTAGAGGGTCGCGCCCGAGCCGAACGGCGGTACCCAGGCCTCGTTGGCCTTGACGACCATCTTCACGGCCTCGAGGAACTTGTCCTCGGGGAACGGCGGCATCACGATACGGCGCGCGGAGTCCGCCATGCGCGAGGCGTTGAGGTCGGGACGGAAGCAGACGATCTTCCCGTCCTTGGTGGTGTAGGCCTTCAGGCCCTCAAAGACCTCCTGGCAGTAATGGAAAATGCCCGCGCACTCGGAGAGCGTCAGGCTGTGGTCAGTCGTGAGACCGCCCTCCTCCCAGGCGCCGTCCTTGTAGTTGCAGACATAGCTGTAATCCGTGGGACGATAGGCGAAACCGAGGTTGCCCCAATCGATATCCTTCTTCTCCACTGCCATGGCGGTCTCCTTTACTGGTTTTCTATTTGCACGCAGTGCGCGAAATGTATTTGCACGATTCTACTCCCCTGCGGTGGAGTGTGGCGTAAAGTTTCCAAGCTGTAAACGTCGCTGCCGAAGATTCGCGCGCAAAGCGGCCTTTGGCAGGCTCAGGCTGCGGAAAACCGCATGTGCGCTGGTGTTATGCCGGAAATCGTGGCATTATAGGCTATATTTTATACATTATTAGTATCACTATATCTTTTATATGTTCCCAAAAACAAAGTAGGGACTTTTGGGTACATGAAACCCGACTGCCCGAGTAGCCTCACAGAGATACGTTACTTTAGTTGTATTTCTATATCTTTTATTTTGCTATCTAGAGGCTCTACTCAACGACCCGGAACTTTTGTACCCAAAGGTCCCTTTTCCGTTTTGACGGCCGCGCCCAAACGCCGATTCCGCGACAGCTCGCAGCCCGCACGCCATGAAATCCGCTCAGCTTGGCAGTTTATTCCTAGCGATTCGCTATACTTAACCCATTCGCCAACAGAGGGGAGCCGACGTGGGCTTCATCACGACCATCAAAGAGGATATCGCAAGCGTCAAGAACAACGATCCCGCCGCGCAAAACGGACTGGTCATCTTCCTGTCGTACCCCGGCCTGCACGCCAAGTGGATGCACACGCCTGAGCACTGGCTGTGGACCCACGGCCTGCGCAGCATCGCGCGCATCCTGTCGCAGATCACGCGCTTCTTCACGGGCGTGGAGATTCATCCCGCAGCGCAGCTGGGGCGGCGTCTGTTCATCGACCACGCCATGGGCGTCGTGATCGGCGAGACGACCATCGTGGGCGACGACTGCACGCTCTACCAGGGGGTCACGCTCGGCGGCACCGGCAACGAGAACGGCAAGCGCCACCCCACCCTCGGCAACAACGTCACCGTGGGCAGCGGCGCGAAGGTGCTCGGCAACATCACCATCGGAGACAACGTGCGCATCGGGGGGAACTCCGTCGTCGTCAAGGACGTACCCTCCGACTCGACGGTGGTCGGCGTGCCCGGCCGCGTGGTGCGGCGCAACGGCTGCCGCGTCATGGCGGAGAACTTCGATGCCAAGAAGCATCGCGAAAGCCTGCCCGACCCGGTTCAGGAGGCGTCGATCATGAACCGCGAGGGCATCGCGGAAAACGCGCGTCGCATCTGCGAGCTCGAGCAGCAGGTAGCCGAGCTCACTGATCTGGTCCGCAAGCTCACCGCCTAGGGAAGCGCTGATCGGCTCGTCTGCCCTGAGAGAGGGGCGCGGTACAAAGGGGTCCCCACCCCGCTCATTCATGAAAAAGTAGGAACGTCAAACAGCGAATCCTGGGCAAATGCTGAAAAGACCCCCGCTCATTCATGAATAAGCGGGGGTCCAAGGGGCGCCGGGCGCACAGAACGGAGCATCCGCCCTACTGGTTCTTGTTCTCGCGCAGGTTCGGGATGACGCGCTTGACGATCCAGAACGCCACCACGACAACGATGATGACGATCAACACGACCTTGACGATGTCGGAGAAGCCCTCGACCTGGGCGGTCACGGTCTCCCATGCGCCGCCGGCAGCGTAGCCCAGGCTGCACAGAACGGTGTTCCACACGGCGGAGCCCAGCAGCGTGTATAGCGAAAAGCGCACCATGTTCATCTTGGCGGTGCCCGCTGGGATCGAGATCAGGCTGCGCACCACGGGAATGCAGCGGCACAGCAGCACCGTGATCTGTCCGCGCCGGTCGAACCAGCCGATCGCCTTGGACACGTCATCGGACTTGAAGCCGAGCAGGCGCATGGGCCGGGTGTCGAAGAACGATTCGAGGCGGTCCTGGGACAGCAGCCGTCCGATTCCATAGAGCACGAACGCGCCCGTCACCGAACCGACCGTCGCGGCGACAATCACCAGCGGAAGCTCCATGCTCGTCTGGATGACCAGAAAGCCCGACAGGGGCAAGATGAGCTCGCTCGGAATGGGAGGAAAGATGTTCTCCAGGAAGATGAGCCCGAACACCGCGAGGTATCCGAAGCTGCTGATAAAGGAAAAAAACGCCTCTTGCATAGGGGCCTCTTTCGTCATGCTGCGCCGTGGAAACCCGGTCGAGCCGGATTCGGCTGGAAATACATAGAACCCGGCTGATGGTACTCAAAGCGCCGTCCGCGCGCAGGTCCATCCACCGAAAAGCGAATACCGCCGACAGAAACTACAGGAAACCACGACGTTGCGGCGGCGCGGATACGTGACGCTGCAAGCCGGCGGGAAAACCGCAGGCGCATGGCAAGGCCCCCTGCCGGAGCCGAGCCGCTTGGGCACGCAAGCGACTCGACCCCGGCAGGGGGCCTCGAGCAAAGCCTTTGGACGGCGTCCGCCGCGAGCGCGCAGCATGCCCGCGGCGGCAGCGCCCTACTGCCAGTCGGCAGGGAAGACGGTGTACACGTACTTGGCGTGATCGGGCGTCTGGAAGTGGATGTGGCTGCCCTTGGGGATGTAGATGATCTCGCCGGGGGCGGCGGACACGATGCGGCCGTCGATCTCGATCTCCAGCGTGCCCTCGAGCACGATGTCGTACTCATCGTAGGTAAGCGTCCACTCGAACGAGGCGCCGTCCTTGAGCTCCATGATGCCGCAGCCCATACGGGGCGCCTCTTCCAGCGTGGTCACGTCGGCGAGCAGCACGTCGGAGCGGCCCTCGAACGGCTCGAGAGCGACCTGCGAGGTCTTGATGCCGATGATGCCGCTCGGATCGACGTGCTTGTAGCCCGTATTCGATGCGCACGCCTCGAGCGTCGCGCGGACGACGTTCTCGACGAGCGACTGCAAAACGTCCTGGCTCATGTCCATGGAAATCACCTTTCTATCCTGTTGGCCCGCGCCGCCGCGGGGACTTCGCGCCATGCTGGCGGCATCCGCGAGCCGGCTGATCTAAGGGAGGCCGATCGAGCGCCTTCGTGCCGAATAACGCCGCATCTGCTGTGGGGAACGGGTGCGTTTGGCATGCCAAAGCACGTCGCACAGAGACACCTCATACCGGTGGCACGCCAAGCGTACCCGTCTCCCACAGCAGATGCGGCGCCCGACCGCGACGGGCTAGCAGATGGAGCGGTACAGCTCCGCGATCTGCTCGGGGGTGGCCGTCACCGGGTTGGTGGGCATGCAGCGGTCCTTCTGCGCGTTGGCGACCATGACGTCGATCTTCTCGCGAGCGAGCGCGCGGCGCTCCTCGTCCTCGATGACCGGCGCGACATGCACGGCGCGCATGAGCTGCTCGATCTTGCGAACGAGCCCCTCGACCGCCACGACGTCGGTATGGCAGCAGCATCCCACGCGCGCGGCGACGCGGGCATAGCGGGCGCACACCGCGGGATCCTTCGCGTTGAAGCGGATGATATGCGGCAGCAGCAGCGCGTTGCAGCGGCCGTGCGGCAGGTGGACCTGGGCGCCCAGCGCGTGCGCCATGGCATGGCACAGGCCGAGGCCGGCGTTGTTGAAGGCCACGCCCGCCATGCACGAGGCGTTGTGCATGCGCTCGCGCGCCACGATATCGTCCCCGTGCTCCACGACGTGCTCCAGGCACTCGAACACCACCGCGGCAGCCTTCTCGGCGAGCGCGTCGGACATATCGGTCGCGTCGGTCGCGACGTAGGCCTCGAGCGCATGGGTCAGCACGTCAAGTCCGGTATCCGCCGTCACCACGGGCGGCACGGTGCGCGTGAGCTCGGGATCCAGGATCGCATGGTCGGGAAGCAGCTCGTCGGAGACGATCGGGTACTTGACGCCCGCCTCGGGATCGGAGATGACCGAGAAGCTCGTCACCTCGGAGCCGGTGCCGCTGGTGGTGGGCACGGCCACGAACAGCGGGCGGTCGACCTTCGCCGTGCGCGTGTAGATGTAGCTCGCCGCCTTGGCGGTATCGATGGCCGAACCGCCGCCGAGCGCGACCACGCAGGTAGGGCGCACCTCCATGAACAGCGACACGCAGGCGCTCACCACGTCGACCGTGGGATCGGGCACCACGCGGTCGAACAGCTCCCAGGCACAACCGATCTTATCCAGGCGGTCGGTCACCTGATGCGATGCACCGGACTTGGCCATGAACGGGTCGCACACGACCGCTGCGCGGTCGCACGACAGCTCGAGCAGCTTGTCCAGCGCGCCCGCACCGCTTGCGATCTGCGCCCCCAAAACGAACGTGTCCATCGTCTACTCCTCCGAAAGACCGATATACGCCTTGACGTCGTCGACGCCGCGGCGATCTTTGTTGCTGATATAGAAGATCCGGTCGCATCCGGCCAGCTCGAGCTTCTCGCGCGCCTGCTCGATGGCCTCGTCGTTCTCCGCGATATCGACCTTGCTCACCAGGCCCACGGTCGGCTTGCCGAACATCGTGGCGAAGCCCGGGGCGAACATGCACGTGTCGTCCGTGCAGTCCTGCACGAGCACGATGACCTCGGCGTCGGCGCCGCTCGTGATGAGGGCGCGGTACAAGGCGCGGTTCTCGACGAACTCGCCCGGCGTGTCGATCGCGTTGTTGACGATGTTCACGGCCTGAGTCTTTTTGTAAACGAGATCCTCGCCCTGCATCGCCTGGGTGAAACTCGTCTTGCCTGCGCCGGTCTTGCCGACGAGCATGATGGTCTTCACGATCGACCCTCCCTATCTTTACGAACGCGTGATCGGAGCCGAAGAGAACCGCAGCGTGTCGCACAGCATGTGAATGACGGCCTCGAGCGCCGCCTGTACGCTCTCGACGTCGCCGGTGATGACGACCGAGCCGCTGAAGCGGTCCACGAAGGCAAGCTCGACGCCGGACGCCTTGCTGGCGACGTCGCCGGCGATGATGGCGGCCTCGGACGGGGTGATGGTCAGAATGCCGATGGCGCCCTGGATGCCTCCGACGATGCCGAGCTTCTTGGCGAGGTCGGCCACGGGGTTGGCGATCACGTGCGCAAGCGTGACCTGCTTGCCCGGGACGAACTCTTGAATGATGCGCTGCTTGTCTTCCATGTGCATATCCGATCTATCCTGCTCGCGGGCGCGCCCGCGCATCTTGGTTACAAGCTTTGGAACAGCGCCTCGTCGGGCCGCGGGATCACCACGGCGTCGATAAGGCGCGAGGCGTCTGCGGCGACGGCCGACGCCGCCTCGACGGAGGCGGACACCGCCGCCACGTCGCCGGTGAGCACGAGGTAGCCCTTGCCGCCGATGCCGTCGCCCAGACGCAGGCGAACGAGCTCGACGTCGGCGGCCTTGACCGCCGTGTCCGCAGCGTGCACGCACGTCTCGACGGTGCTGCACTCGACGATGCCCGCCGCGTTGACCTCGGTCGTAAAGCGCGTGCCGCGAATGGCGCGCGCGACGCGCTCGTCAAGGCGCGCGAGCACGCAGGTGCCCGCGCACGCACGGCCGGCGCGATCGGCCCCCGCCTCGACGGAGGCCGTGACGGCCGCGACCTCACCCGACACGATCGTCAGATACTTGCCGGGGCAGATGACCCCGGCGCGAATGAGCTCGACCTCCGCCGCCTTGAGCATGGCGTCGGTCGCCTCGGCTCCACGGGCGATGGAGCGCGTCTCGAGTATGCCGATCGTGACGGATGCGGACACGGTTCCTCCTTACTCCACGTCGAGGCTGTCGACGATGCCGACGATGGTGGCGTCGACCGCCACGTCGTCCCCGCCGAAGGCGCGCCGCGCCGTGGAACCCGAGACGGTCAGGACCGTCTCGCCGATGCCCGCGCCCACGACGTCGGCGGCGACGAAGGTGTTGTTCGTCCCGTTGCCCGCCGCGTCGATCTCGCGGACGATCATGAGCTTGGCACCGGAGAGGGTGCTTTCTTTCTTAGTGGCCCAAACGTTGCCGATCACGTTGCCGATAAGCATGGCTACTCCTTAGCCGCCGAACGAATGGCGATGCGCTTGTCGCGCAGCACGTCGCGGGCGAGAGGGGTCACCACGGCGCCGGGCTCGAGGCTGATCTCGGTCGCCCCGGAGGAGGCGATGGACTGGGCCTCGGCGGCGGTCAGAAGACCCGAAACGGGCACGCAGGCCGTCGCGGGCGCCGGTGCCGCAACCGCGGCCATCAGGCCGGACGGGCGCGGTGCCTGGGGCGCGCTCGCCGGTGCGACGGGAGCGCACGGGGCGCCGGCGCCATGGCGCACGATGGTGCCGAAGCCGCTGCCCGCCAGCTGGCAGGCGTTCGCCTCGTCGAAATCGATGTGCATGGCGAGCGCCGAGGTGTCGGTCGCGCGCACGAGCACGTGGTCGAACGTCAGCGGGCGCTCGGTGTCCATGCGGACCGAGACGACCTCGCCGTCGTGGACGCCCAGGCGCTGCGCGTCAGCGGGCGTCATGTGGATGTGATTCTGGGCGACCATCACCGACTCGTCGGCGCGCACCATGGCGTCGCCGGCCTGGATGAACACGCCCGGACAGCCCGCCAGGTCGCCCGACAGGCGCAGGGGCGCCTTGACGCCGAGCGTGCGGGCGTCGGTCGCGGAGAGCTCAACCTGGGTGCGGGAACGCACCGGGCCCAGTACGGCCACGTTCTTGAACGTGCCCTTGGGGCCGATGACGGTCACGCGCTCTTCGCAGAGGAACTGCCCCGGCTGCGACAGGTCGCGCTTGGGCGTCAGCGTGTAGCCCGGGCCGAACAGGGCCTCGACGTGCTCCTGCGACAGGTGCACGTGCTTGGCCGAGATCTCGACCGGGATGCGGTCGCCGGCCGCGGCCGCAGGCGCGGGCGAGGCGGCAAGCATGCCGTTCACCACGCCGGCGACGATGCGGTAGAGTTCTTGCTCGTTCATGACTCAGCTTTCCTTCGCGGTCCGCTCGGCGATGACGCCGAGCATCATGATGTAGAACGTGCTGCTCAGACGGTTGAGGGCGCGCACGAGGTCCGTGCGCTCCGAAGAACCGTCGGGTCGCTCGAACGCGGCCACGCACGCGAGCTCGACCTCGCGCGTCTCGGTGCGCAGCTTGTTGAGGCCCAGGGCGAGAGCCCCCATGTGCACGTCGGGCATGAGGTGACCGATACCCAAGTACTTCTTGGGGTTGTGCGACACGCGCCGCTGCGCGGCCTCGTCCATGCCCAGAAGCTCCGTGTCCTCGAG
The DNA here is from genome assembly GCF_030385545.1 of Collinsella ihumii. NCBI lineage: Bacteria > Bacillati > Actinomycetota > Coriobacteriia > Coriobacteriales > Coriobacteriaceae > Collinsella > Collinsella ihumii. The sequence goes on from NZ_JAUEIQ010000003.1 coordinate 146,014, forward strand.
CGGCTTTTCGGCCACCTCGGCACCGAGGATCTTCCGGGCGAAGTCCAAGGTCTGCTGCAGGGCGTCCACGAGCTTCCCGTTGCCCTCCTCCAGCGCGCGCAGCTGCAGGTTCAGGATGTCGGCCTCAAGGTCGTCCAACCTGCCGCGAAGCGCGATGCGGGGGTGGGTCTTGGGCACGAGCACGTTGGCGTGAAGATGCGTCATGTGCTCGGGCTTCTCGGAAAGCCTGCGGCCGTCCAGGGTCACGAAGCGACCCTGGGCCATCTCCTTGGCAGGACGGATGGCGTCGTTTTCCGGCAGCGCGCCGCCGGCCGGACGGGTGGTGCCCGTCGATGCCGGCGGAACTCCGTCGACGATGAGGCGGATGCCGTTCTCGCGGATGTAGCTGCGCGCCTGATCGGTCACGTATGCGTCACGGGAGACGTGGATCTCGGTTTCGCCGCGCCTGAGGAACAGTTGGCGCACCGTATCCTCCTGTATGACTTCCCTGACCATTTCCCGCCTCGCTTACCTGATAGCGACCGCTCGCCTAGCCGACGTGCGGAAGGATGCCCTCGACCTCGGTGTGGGGGCGCGGGATGACGTGCACGGAGACGAGCTCGCCGACCTTGGTGGCGGCAGCGGCGCCCGCGTCGGTGGCGGCCTTGACGGCCCCCACGTCGCCGCGGACCATGACGGTCACCAGACCGCCGCCCACGTGCTCCTTGCCGACCAGCGTGACGTTGGCCGCCTTGACCATCGCGTCCGCGGCCTCGATGGAGCCCACGAGGCCCTTCGTCTCGACCATGCCCAGTGCCTGCATGTTAGCCATGATGTTTCCTTTCGGTGTGATCCTCCCTACGGGGAGGCGAAGTGTGCGTTACGGTGACGTCCGGGCGCCCGCGCGCACCCGCGCAGGCGGGCGTCCGGGAAAAGGTGAGCGGTTGCTACTCGGTAGCGGCGCTTTCGACGTGCGGAAGGATGCCCTCGACCTCGGTGTGGGGACGCGGGATGACGTGCACGGAGACGAGCTCGCCGACCTTGGTGGCGGCAGCGGCGCCCGCGTCGGTGGCGGCCTTGACGGCCCCCACGTCGCCGCGGACCATGACGGTCACCAGACCGCCGCCCACGTGCTCCTTGCCGACCAGCGTGACGTTGGCCGCCTTGACCATCGCGTCCGCGGCCTCGATGGAGCCCACGAGGCCCTTCGTCTCGACCATGCCCAGTGCCTGCATGTTAGCCATTGTTCTACCTCCTGTTTCTAACCCGTCGGCCTACCCGGCGGGATGAGAACCGAATGTGCGTGCGCCCCGGTTTCGGGCGCTTGCCCAGGCGCCCGTCAGGCGCCCGGACGCGCGATGCGCTAGTTGGCCTTCAGAACGGCGGCCAGAACCTCGCGGGTGATCCGCTCGACGTCCGCGGTGGACACCGTGGAGCAGGTGGCTGCGCAGGAGGCGCCGGCCGCGGGAGCGCAGGGCTGCCCGACCTCGGCGCGCAGCTGCTCGAGCTCCTTCAAGCCCCAGGCCACGCGGCGGATGTTGTAGAGATTCCTCGGCGAGATGTTGTCGGAGGTGGCAGATCCGCCCACCGCGCCGCAGCCGAGGGTGAGGGCCGGAGCCAGGCCGGTGCTCGCGCCGACGCCGCCCAGCGAACCGGGGGTGTTGACGAGCAGGCGGCTGACCGGCTTCTTGAGCGCGAACTCGCGGATGACGTCCTCGTTCTGGGAGTGGATCGTCATGGTGTGGCCGGCGCCCTCGTTCTGGAGGATCTCGATGCTCTTCTTGCACGCGCCCTCCCAGTCCTTCTCGACGAAGAACGCGAGGATCGGGCAGAGCTTCTCGCGGGAGTACGGATGGGTCTTGCCCACCTCGGTCTGCTCGGAGACGAGCACGCGGGTGCCCTCGGGGATGGTGATGCCCGCCATGCGCGCGATGACCTGGGCGCTCTTGCCCACGATCGCCGGGTTCATGGTGTTGTTGGCGCGCATGATGAACTTCTCGACGCGCTTGGACTGCTCCTCGTCCATGAAGTAGCCGCCCTGGCGCTTCACCTCGGCGCGGACCTTGTCGGCGATGCACTCCTCGGTCACGATGGACTGCTCGGACGCGCAGATCGTGCCGTTATCGAAGGTCTTGGAGTCCATGATGCGCTTGACGGCCAGCGGGATGTCGGCGGAGCGCTCGATGAACGAGGGACCGTTGCCCGGGCCCACGCCCAGCGCGGGGTTGCCCGAGCTGTACGCGGCGTGCACCATGGCCGAGCCGCCGGTGGCCAGGATGATGCCCGTGTCCTTGTTGGACATGAGCTCGTTGGTGGCCTGCATGGTCGTGGTCTCGATGACCCCGATGAGGCCTGCGGGCGCGCCGGCCTTCGCGGCGGCCTCCTGCACGATGCGCACCGCGGCGGTCGTGCACTTCTTGGCGCCCGGATGGGGGCTCACGATGATGGCGTTGCCCGCCTTGAGCGAGATGAGCGACTTGTACATCACCGTGGAGGTGGGGTTCGTCGACGGGATGATCGCGGCGACGATGCCCATGGGAACGGCGATCTCGAGGATCTTGTTCTCGCGGTCCTCGTTGATGACGCCAATCGTCTTCATGTCCTTGATGTACTCGTAGGTGATCTTGGAACCGAGGAGGTTCTTGACCACCTTGTCCTGCCAGATGCCGAAGCCGGTCTCCTCGACGGCCATCTTGGCCAGAGGCTCGGCCGCGTCGACACAGGCGTCGCAGATGACCTTCAGCAGCGCGTCAACACGCTCCTGGCTCCAGGTAGCGAACTCCTCCTGCGCCTTCTTCGCGGCGCGGATCAGGTCGCGGACCTCCTGGATGGACTGCAGATCGCGATCGAGTGCCATGTCGTGTGTCAGCTCCTTTCAACAAATGGGTGGGTGCCCGTGCGCGGTGCTCTTACGCCTCGCGCGGGTTGTCGGCGATACGGCAGACCGCATCGGCGAAGGCGTCGCAGGCGGCCTTGCATGCCGCCTGGTCGCCCGCGAGCAGGCCGCCGGCGAAATTGGTCTCGGTCGGGGGCCCGTAGAAGCTCTTGAGGGTCACGTCGGCGGCCTTGAGCGCGTCGTCGAGGGCGCGCACGCCCTCGCACGGCGGGGCGATCAGGTAGGCCAGCGCCGTGCCCTGGTCGACGGTCGCCTGCTTGGCCAGGTAACTGCCCACAGACGAGATGGTCTGGGCGAAGTAGACGATGGAGTCGTCGTCGTTGGCGCTGTTGAACGCCACGCCGTCCTCGATGTAGGCGATGGCCGCCTCCATGCCCGAACGGACCTCCTCGGGGTTGACGCCCGCCAGGATGCCGATGAACTCGCCCGCCAGCTTGGTGGACGCGTTGCCGGCGCCGGCGTACATGCTGCGGGCGTACGCCACGCGCACGTCGGCCTTCTTGGTGGCCTCGTCAAGCGCGCAGTAGGACACGTCGTCGCAGTCGGTCGTGATGATGCCCAGACTCGAGTAGGCGCGGGCGACGCGCAGCTTCTTGAGCAGGGCCGGGTCGGCGTTGGGGATGTACTGAACGCTCAGGATGGAAACGGGAATCTTGTCTCCGCGCATGATGCCTCCCCTACCGCTGCAGATCGACGCCGCTCGTGCGGGCCTCGAGAATGGTCTTGATGAGCTGGGCCACGTGGGCGCCGGCCTCGGGAGCCGGGATGCCGCCGGAGTGGATGTTGGACACCACGGTGCGACGGCCCTCGGGCATGCCCACCTTGGCGCGGTAGGCGATGTAGGCGCTCATGGAGTTGGCCGTGACCAGGCCGGGGCGCTCGCCCACGAGCACCATGGTGACCTCGGCGTCGAGCGTCTCGGACACCACGTCCATAGCCGGCACGCGACCGTAGCGCATGAAGAACGGGGTTCCGGTCTGGATGCCCAGATCCTGCAGGCCGTCCATGAGGGCGGGCAGAAAGTCCTCGATGTTGGCGTCGATGGCCTGGCTGGACAGGCCGTCGGCCACGTACACCTGGACCTGCGGGGACATCTGGCACTTGGAGCGCAGCTCGCGCTTGGTCTCCTCGGACAGCTGACGGCCCAGGTCGGGACGGGTCAGGTGTTCGTTGCGGTCGGAGCACAGCGTCTGGACCGTGAACAGGCCCATGCGGGCGAGCAGGTCCTCGTCGACGTCGCGGAAGACCGCGTCACGGGCGCCGGCATGATCGGCGCGCAGCGTGAGGTAGGTGCGGGTGCGCAGGCGCGGGCCGGCGCTGCCCACGCCGATGCGGGCGGGCGTCGTCTTGCGCATCTGCTCGACCATGTCCATGTTCTGGGCGTGCTCGAGCGTGATGGCGGTCTTGTTCTCCTGCGTGCGCAGGTCGATGAGCTCGCCGTTCTGCACGAGCGAGCCGGCGTCGCCGCGGTGAGCGACCGGGGCGCAGCAGGCGCCCGTGACGCCGGCGGAGCCGATCTGCTCCAGGACGGCGCGCGTAATCGAGGCGACCAGCTTCTCGTCCACCATTACAGACCACTCCTCTCCGTGAAGATCGACGGGTCGCCGGCGCGGTCGGTCAGGCGGCCGTTCTCCATGATCCCGACCCGCTCGCACCAGCGCTCGAACTCGGCGATGGGATGCAGGCCGAGCACCTCGCGGACCGCGGCGGCGTCGTGGTAGGCGTTGGACTGGTAGTTGAGCATGACGTCGTCGGTCGCGGGAACGCCGATGACGTAGTTGCAGCCGGCGGCGGCCAGCGACAGGGTCAGCGTCTCGAGGTCGTTCTGGTCGGCCATCATGTGGTTGGTGTAGCAGCAGTCGCAGCCCATGGGGATGCCGGACAGCTTGGCCATGAAGTGGTCCTCCAGGCCCGCGCGCATGACCTGCTTGGAGTCGTAGAGGTACTCCGGTCCGATGAAGCCGACGACGGTGTTGACCATGAACGGCTGGAACTGCTTGGCGTAGGCGTAGCAGCGGGCCTCCATGGTCACCTGGTCGGCGCCAAAGTGGGAGTCCGACGAGAGCTCGGAGCCCTGGCCGGTCTCGAAGTACATCACGTTCGGGCCCTTGGCCGTGCCCTTCTCGCGCAGCAGCGCCTGGGCCTCGCGGATGGTCTCGGTGGTGAAGCCGAAGGACTCGTTGCCCTTCTGGGAGCCGGCGATGGACTGGAAGATGAGGTCGGTCGGCGCACCCTGGCGCACGGCCTCCATCTGGGCGGTGATGTGGGCGAGCACGCAGATCTGCGTCGGGATCTGCCAGCGGCGCTTGACGTCATCGAAGCGCTCGAGGATCGCCTTGCAGGAGGCGGAGGTGTCGTTGACCGGGTTCAGGCCGATCAGCATGTCGCCGCAGCCGTAGGACAGGCCCTCGTACAGCGAGGCCGTGATGCCCTCCACGTCGTCGGTGGGGTGGTTGGGCTGCAGACGGGTCGAGAACGTGCCGCGACGGCCGGCGACCGTGTTGCACTCGCTCTCGACGTGGATCTTGTGGGCGGCGTACACCAGATCGAGGTTGCTCATGATCTTGGCGACGCCGGCCACCATCTCGGCGGTCATGCCACGCGTGGCGCCCTTGATGTCCGCCTCGGTGGTGTCGTAGCTGAGCAGCCACTCGCGGAACTCGCCCACCGTCATGTTCTTGATGCGATTGTACTGGGCGGTGTCCACACCGTCCTGATCCATGCGCGTCACGTCGTCGATGTCGTAGTCGACGGCGGGGTGCTCGCGCAGATCGCTCATGAGCATGTTGGCGAGCACTTCTTTGGCCGCGATGCGCTCGGAGTCGGTCTCGGCCGCCAAGCCGGCAAGCACGTCGCCGCTCTTCTGCTCGTTTGCCTTGGCCATGACGTCCTTCACGTCCTTGAACGCGTAGGTGCGCCCCGCCAGGGTAGTCTTGAGGATCACTGACTTTCTCCTTCCTTATCCGAAAATCAACGTCTTGACGACGACCGGGATCGCCAGGCCGCCCATAAGCGGGCGCCCCAGGTCCAGATAGTCGCCGGGAATCGCCTGGATGCTGTCGATGCAGATCAGGCGGCGGTCCGGCAGGCGCCTGCGGAGCGCCTGTCCGAGCACCTTGGCGAAGTCGTCCTCCACGAGCACGAGCAGCGGCTCGCCCTCGGGGATCGCGGAGCTTGCGCGCACGAGGGCGTCGGCCAGGCGGCAGACAGTCGCGTATCCGGGACGCTTCACGCGGTTGATGCAGAACACGAGGTTGCTCGCCGCGGACTCGCCGAGATACCAGGCCGCCTGGCGCGCGAGCTTATCGCCATCCCCCTCGAGCGCGGCGCGCTCGGCATCCTCCGTGGCGAAAAACGCCGGGAGATTCTTCATGGGGAACAGGCCCTCGTCGGTGAACTCGATGGTCGAGCCGCTCACCGTCGTGGTGTAGGAGCCGGCGCCCACCACGGTCGCGCGGATCGTCTCGCGCGGCTCGATGAGCTTCGCCGCGCGCGGAATCAGCCCCTCGCGCAGGCTCGCCGCCAGGATGGGACCGATGTCGCCGTAGCGGAACCAGTCCGTGTGCGGCCGGTAGATCGCCTCGGACACGCCGCCGGAAAACGACACGCAGTCGATGGGCTCGCCCGCGGCGAGGTCGCTTCCCTCGGGCGTGCGGATCTCGTCGCACAGGGGCGTGCGCGGGCCGAGGCCGAGCGCTTCGGCCAGCAGGCCGGCCATGCGGTCGGTCACGCGGCGGATGGTGCCCGCGTCGGCGCGCTCGCCGACGACGAGCTCGATGCCCAGGCTCCGCGCGACCGCGGCGATGCGCGGGCTCACGTAGGTCATGCGACCGTCGGCGTCCACGCGCACCAGGCGCCCGCCGATGTCCCAGCACGCCTTGGAGACCAGGTCTCCGCAGTGGAACACCGCGATGTTGGAGGTGCCGCCCCCCACATCGACGTTGGCGACGGTGCAGGCGAACTCACGCGAGTAGTCCTGGGCGCCGGCGCCCTTGGCGGCGATGATGGACTCCAGGTCGGGACCGGCGGAGGCCACCACGAACTCGCCGGCGAGCTCGGACATGCTCTCGGTCACGAGCTCGGCGTTCTCCTTGCGGGAGGACTCGCCCGTGATGATGACCGCACCGGTCTGCACGTCGGCCGGCGTGATGCCGGCGCGCTCGTATTCCCGCTCGATCAGCGAGGCGACGGCCGCCACGTCGATCCGGTTGCCCGACGCCTGCGGCGTGGGGTAGATCTCGGAGCGGTAGACGATCTCGGCGCCCGTGATGGCGACGTGCGGAGCCGTGAAGCCCGACGCCGTGTTGGCCACGGCGAGACGGCTCACGACCATGCTCGTGGTGGACGTACCGATGTCGATGCCCACGCTCGTGATCGTGCTCGCGTCCATGGCAGCCTCCTTCCTCTTATCGATTCCGGTAACAGATGGGTGATGCGGGAAGGGCGGCCGGCGCGGCGCCTGTCGCCCATTTCCGCAGATGGTTTAGGCCTCGGCGACCGCAGGCTCGTCGAGCTCGCCGCGCTCGCGCATGCGCTTGACCTCGGGGACCGCGAGCAGCCGGGCGAAGATGATGCCGATGATGCCGCCGCAGACCTGTCCAACCAAGATCGGGATCAGCAGGTTGGGCTGGAAGTTCACGTTGAAGGCCAAAAAGTCGCCCAGGCAGTAGCCGGCGCAGGCGAGGAACGCGAACACCACGACCTTGTCCTCATCGCGCATCTTGGCGATGAAGGGGAACAGGGCGAGGCCGTTGGGCAGGCAGGCCACGAGGCCCACAGAGCCGTTGGCGTCCAGACCGGCCAGACGGCCGAGCTTGGCGAGCGGCTTGCCCAGGTACTTCTGGATGAGGGTGACCATGGGCAGGGCGCCGGTGAGCATCATCGCGATGGTGCCCAGAATCTCGACGGCGCGGCTCGTGTTCTCCTCGTCGGCGAGGATCGGGTCGAAGCCCCAGCCGATGGTGCTCGAGAAGATGCCGGTGTAGTGCTCCACGATCACGCAGACCACCACGGCGGTCAGGGCGCCGGTGAGTACCTTGCCGAAGATGGCGAAGCCCTTCATCATGCCCTCGGGGGCGAGCTTCAGGCCGATGGCCATGAGCACGCAGATGATGACCAGCGGGATCATGTTCACGGCGATCATGCCGAGCGTGAGGTTGACCACGTAGTCCGTCGCGGCGCCGGAGGCGAACACCGTGGCGATGGACGGATGCGTGAAGCACACGATCAGGCAGGAGATCAGGATGCCGAACGGAACGGACAGGAAGCCAGACAGGGTGCCGAGCGCGAGGAACTTGTGATCGCGCTTCTCAAGGGACTGCAGGCCAATGGGGATGTTGAACGCCACGGTGGAGGCGCACATGAAGCCGGTGGCGATGACCAGCGGATACAGATCCGGAGTCTGGCCGATCTCCGTCGCGAGGGCGAAGGAGCCGCAGTCAGGCGGGAACACGAAGGCGGAGGCCACGACCGGGTCGGCGCCGATGAGGCCGAACACGGGCCCGATCACGTTCAAGACGAACTGAGAGACGAAGGGCACCGCCGCCATGAGGCCGCAGATAGGGATGAACATGCTGGCCATGATGTTGAGACCGCCGAGGAAGGCCTGGCCGAGCTCGGACTGGTCGTCGATGGCGTAGGAGATGCCGCCGATCACGCAGCAGATCATCATGATCCACGTGACGATGGTTCCGATGATTTCCATGCGAGGTAACCTCTTTCTCTTCCCTGCGAGCGGTTACTCGGAGATGAGCTTGAGGTAGTCCTCGAACTTGGGGTCGTCGAGGAAGCTGCAGGCCTGGACGGCGCGGACGCGACCGTACTCCCAGTAGAAGTCGGCGTCCTTGCCGTAGCAGATCTGGACGAGCGACCAGGTGGACCAGTGGGTGGTGACCAGGAACTTGTTGATCAGCAGACGGGCCTTCTGCTCCTCGGTGGGCTCGCCGCCGCAGTAGGCGCCGAAGTAGATCTTCTCGCACTCCTCGTTCAGCGGGTTCTCGACGCAGACGCAGGCGCAGTCATAGTAGGGGTCGGTCATGCCGGAGTACTCCCAGTCGATGACGCGCATGGTGCCGTCCTCCTGGAGCATGAAGTTCTCGGCGAGGGTGTCGCAGTGGCAGGGAGCCTGCGGCGCGGGATGCTTGGCGTAGGCCTCGCCGATGCGGCGCAGGGCGTCGGACATGCGGTCCCAGCCCTCATAGCGCTTGTCGTAGTTGTGCTCCTCGAGGATGGAGACGTACTCCTTGACCTTGGCGATCGGGTCGAAGGTGGAGGCGAAGGTGGAACCGGAGTTGTGATAGCGGTTCATGACGCGGCCGGCCTTCTCCATGACCTCGGTGCGGGTCTGGAAGTCGGCGGGGTGCATGGTGGGAGCATCGATGTACTCGACGATCTGGGAGCCGGTCTTCTCGTCATAGTAGAAGATCTCGGGAGCGATGCCCTGGAAGGCCATCTGGCCGGCGTTCTGCTTCTCGCCCGGGCGGTTGATGTAGTTGGCGGTACCCTTGCCGGCGAGACGGATGGCGATCTGGGTACCGTCCTCGAGCACGGCGCGGAAATTCTTGTTGGTCAGGCCGCCGGGCATGATCTCGAGCACGGCCAGCCCCTGCTTGAAGATGTCGCGGGTGATGTTCACAAGACGCAGGAAGTCGTTGATTTCGTCGTTGGCGATGACGTCGCCGAACACGGACTTGTTGCGAGCGGTGATTTCGGACATCAGGTCCCCCTCTTGGAATGGCGGCGCAGGCCCGTGATCGGCCAGGCCCGCGCCATGTTGACACGGTGGTTTCAAAGGACCCGGCGTTTTCCGCGTCGCCGGATCTCATACCTGTTCAAGAGGGGCCTTGAACACGTAAAGACGAGTGAATCGCCTGCACCGGACCGCTAAGGCCCGTGTGCGTGACCTTATTCTGTCCCTTTGTGCTGCACCAAGGTCAACGACATTTGTCAACTTTTTTTGCTCGTTTTTGGGTATACTGAGGACCATTTCAGAGCCGCAGGCACGGACGGCACCTGGCGCCACGCCTTCGGGCGCGGTTCATTCCTCGTGTCGCGTAAGCGACGCACCCTGCTGCCGCGAAAGAGGTCACCCATGAAAAACGACCTGCTCTCCATCACCGAGCTCGCCCGCCTGCGCAAAGTGACGAGCGAGACGCTGCGCCACTACGACCGCGTCGGCCTGATCAAACCCGATTACGTCGACCCGCAGACCCGCTACCGCTACTACTCCATCCGCCAGTACGAGCGCCTGGGCACCATCAAGGAGCTCCGCTCCCTGGGCCTTTCCGTCGACGAGATCAAGGAGTACTTCGACGGCCGCAACCTCGAGAAATCGCTGCGCATCCTCAAGGAGCGCCAGCGCCTGCTCATCCGCGAGATCGAGGAGAAGATGCTGCTGTCGCAGGTGCTCGCGCGCAAGCTGCACTTCCTCGACGACGTGCGCCACCTGCCGGCCATCGGGGTGCCCTTCAAGTGCCACATCCCCAAGCGCTACCTCATCACGTTCGGCGAGCCCGCGGGCGGCCCGCGCGAGCACGCCTTCGCCTTCACCAAGCTCGAGCAGTACCTCACCGACGTCGCACCCGTGCTGGCGAGCGACTGCATCGGCGTGTACTGCGACCAGCGCATCCTGTATCCCAGCGAAAGCTACATCCCCTGCGTGCCCATGCTGTTCGTGCAGCCCGACAGCATCGAGAAAGACCACATGGTCACGGTGCCCGCCAACGAGTACCTGTGCATGTTCTACCGCGGGACCGGGCTGGAGGAGTACAACGAGTCGTTTGAGCTGCTCAAGCGCTACCTCGACCTGTACAACCTCGACATCGCAGGCAACATCTTCCAGATCTACAAGATCGACAAGACCGTGACCGACGATCCGGAGGAGACCCTGCTGGAGATCCAGGTGCCCATCAAGCTCGCCAAGAAGCCCGACGAAGACGCATCTTCCTCGTAGATGCACCCGCCCCCGGCGGCAAGCGCGAGCGACCCCCTGTATATATAAGAAAAGAACCTCCCGGTTGCGCTGGGAGGTTCTCTTTAGAAAGGAGAGGGCAGATTGGATACGAGGGATCGTATGCTGCTCGTGATTTAGGCGCGGGCCTTCTTCTTGCGGTAGGCGATGTGGGAGAGGAACTCCTGCATGATGCCGGCCGCGGCGATGGAAGTGATGCCGGAGGGATCGAACATCGGGGCGACCTCGACGATGTCGTAGCCGATGATGTTCAGGTCCTTGAGGCCACGGATGATCTCGAGGGCGTCCGCGGTGGTGAAGCCGCCGGGGACCGGGGTGCCGGTGCCGGGGGCGCAAGCGGGATCGAGGTAGTCGATGTCGAAGGTCAGGAAGGCCTTGGCGTCGCCCACGCGCTCGATGATGCGCTCGATGACGGCCTCGTTACCGATCTTGTGGTGCTCGTCGGCCTTGATGGCGGCATAGCCCAGATCGGAGGAACGGGTGAGGTCCTCGGGGCCGTACAGGCCCTCGCGGATGCCGACCTGGATGGACTTGGAGGTGTCGACCAGGCCCTCCTTGGCGGCGTGATAGAACGGGGTGCCGTGGGTGTAGTCCTTGCCGAAGTACTTGTCGATGGTGTCATAGTGAGCATCGAAGTGGATGAGGGCGACAGGGCCGTTGACCTCAGCGCAAGCGCGCAGCTCGGGCAGGGTCACGGAGTGGTCGCCACCCATGGCGACGGGGATGACGCCCTTCTGGAAGATGGGCAGCATGCCCTTCTTGATGACGTCGAAGGAGTCCTCGACGTAACCGGGGACGGAGCCCAGATCGCCGTAATCGACACCGGAGCACTCCTCGAAGATGTCGACGCCCAGCGGGCCGCTGTACGGCTTGGCGGCAAGAGCGGACATCTCACGGATGGAAGCCGGTCCCTGGCGGCAGCCGACGCGGAAGGTCGCGCAGGTGTCGAAGGGGATACCGAGGACGGCGAAGTCGACATCGTCGAGCACGGACTCGTCCTCGACGAGCTCCATGCGCATGAAGGTCTTGACGCCGGAGAAGCGCGGAGACATGAGAGAGTTCTTAGGCTTGTAATGCTTGGACACGACAATCACTCTTTTCAGTACTCGTGAGCGCGTGTGCGCTCGTCGGTCTCGATCCGCTGCGTGCACCGGTGTCGCGGGGCGCGGACCCCGAGACGCCGCTGTGTCTGCGCGCGGCCGATCGCTTCTGCAGCGCGGAGCCCCTTCCGCGCTAACCAAAGCTTCGATGCTTGTGCAGCACAAAGGTCAAATCCACCCTCCGCGAACGGACGAAAATCGCCCGTAAACGGAAAACCAGCAGGTCACAGGCGTGCACTGTTGACGAACAGAGCGATGTGGCATAGGGTACGGGCACATCGCCCACGGGTTGTAAGAAATCTGTCAGGTTTCGGTTACCCGTCTGTGACTAGAGCCCCACGCCCCCATCGAAAGCCATACAATGCGGATGCTGCCCGCCCCCTGTCCGTCCGGGCGCGTCCGCTGCGGAAAGGAGCCGAAGGCGCCATGTCGCGTATCCCGATCGTCGATTGCCACACGCACACCCACTTCTCCGACGGGGAGTCGACGTTCACGGAGGTGATGACCGCCGCCGCGGCGAACGACTGCCGCGTGCTCGCCTTCACCGACCACCTCACCCTTCCCGCATCCATGGACCCGGAGGGCGACGCCATGGTGAGCGAGGCCGACCTGCCCGCACGCCGCCGCGCCTTTGAGGAGACGCGCGAGCTCGCCGCGCAGATCGCCCCGAACATGGAGCTGGTCTACGGCTTCGAATGCGATTGGTACCGCGGCTGTGAGGACAACGTGCGGCGCTGGAGCGAAGGGGCGGTGATCCGCCTGGGCAGCGTGCACTGGATCGGAGACCCCGGCGACATCGGCGCGGGATCGACCGGCATGGTGCCCGAGGGCAGCGTCGAGCCGGCGGGAACCCCCGGCACCGGCTGCGGCTGGATCGACAACAAAGACGATCTCCACCTGTGGGATGAGCTCGGACCCGACGAGGTGTGGCGCCGCTACGTGGACGACTGGTGCCACGCGTGCGAAAGCCCGCTCGAGTTCGACGTCATGGCCCATCCCGACCTTGCCATGCGCTTTGCCAACGAGGGCTACGCGCCCACGATGGACCTGACCCCGCTGTGGGACCGCATGGTCGAGTGCGCCCACGACACCGGCCGGCGCATCGAGGTCTCCACAGGCGGTAAGCGCAAGCGCGTGCTCGACTACTACCCCACCCGCCGGCTGCTCGAGAAGTTCTGCCGCGCCGAGGTGCCCATCACCTTCGGATCCGATGCGCACCGCCAGAGCCATGTGTGCTGGGGCATACTCGAGGCCCAGGCGTTTGCGCACGAGTGCGGCTACCGCACGTTCGACGTCCCGCGCGCCGACGGCAGCTGGCACAAGGTCCCGCTGGGACAGAACTGGCAGCTGGCATCCCCGGTCTCCGCGCGCTGAAATCGACAGGACGGGAGCAACGTGCATATTCCCGTGCCGATACTGCATAAAAATCCGTTTCGGGCAAAACCCACAGAGACGGTAGGCTGAGTTTGGTGCGATTTTTGAGGCCCAATTCCCCACCATCGCTACACCCCTCAGCATTTTCGCAGGAAACAACTGGGCAAATGCCGAGGGGTGTAGCGCATGTGGGCAGAGGGCACCGAAAAATCGCACCAAACTCGATATACACGTTTTTTGAGCGCTCGGGGATGGGTTGATTGGGGACGGGTTCATTACAACCCATCAGCGCCCGTGCCGAGGGGCCGCTCGCCACGGGCGACCGGCGCGTTGGCGTATACTTCGCAGAGGTATCATGCAATCTCCGTCGGCCCGCCCGACGCGCAAAGGAGGCCCCATGGCGAGCATCAGTGTCGATTACTATTCCTCTTCGCTCATGCGCACGACCACGCTGAACGTGATCTTGCCGTTTGATAACCCAAACGACGCGTGGGCGGTCGACGCCAGCCTGCGCCGCGACCCGCACAACTGGGACGCCGCTCCCTACCCGCCGCACAAGGCGCCGTTCCGCACGCTCATCCTGCTGCACGGCATCAATGGAAACCATACCGACATCATCTCGGAGACCCGTATCACCAAGTGGGCGGCCGACCACCAGCTCGCCGTCGTCATGCCCTCGGGCTACAACGCGTTCTACGTCGACAACCCCGAGACGCACAACTACTTCGGGCGCTTCGTGGGCCTCGAGCTGCCGCACGTCGTCCGCCGCATGTTCCCGCTATCCGAGCGCCGCGAGGACATGTTCATCGGCGGCATCTCCATGGGCGCGTACGGCGCGCTGCGCAACGGCTTCAAGTACGCCGAGAACTTCGGCGCCATCATCGCCCTGTCCAGCGCCATGATCATCGACAACTTCGACGCGCTCATCCGCGACGAGCCGTTCTTCCTGTCCCGCCCCTTCCTCGAGTCGACGTTCGGCGACCTCAACCGCGTCATCGACTCCGACAAGGATCCCGCGCGCCTCGCCGCCGACGTGGTCTACTGCGATCGCCCGCGCCCGCGCGTCTTCATGGCCTGGGGATCCTCCGATCCGCTCGCGCAGCCCAACCGCGTGCTGGCGGCCCGCCTGCGCGGCACGGGCATCGAGGTCGAGCAGCGCGAGTTCGCCGGCGGCCACGACTGGGACTTCTGGAACCAGGCACTTCCCCAGGCGCTCGATTGGCTGCCGAGGGACTAGTTTTACCGAATCGACGCGCCCTGCAAAAGGCGCGTCGGGTATAACAGAATAAGTTCGGCTCCACGAGCTGCACGTGAAGGAGAGATCTGCAATGGCATTGCTCAAAGTCGATTTTTATTCCAACTACCTTCAGCGCAACGTCATCCTGACCGCCGTCATACCCGTCGACAAGATGGACGGCCCCAAGCTCGCCAAACGCCGCCAGGGCCCGTACCGCACGGTCTATCTGCTGCACGGCCTGTTCGGTCGCGATTACGACTGGATCGACAAGACGCATGTCGTCGAGACCGCCGAGGCCCGCGACGTAGTCGTCATCATGCCGTCGGGCGAAGACGGCCTGTACCTGAACAAACCCGAGATCAACGAATGGCACGGCAAGTTCATCAGCGAGGAGCTCGTCGATGTGACCCGCCGCCTGTTCCCGCTGTCGCGCAAACGCGAGGACACCGCGCTCGCTGGCATCTCCATCGGTGCCTACACCGCCCTGATCAACGGCCTGCAGCGACCCGATCGCTTCGGCAGCATCATCGCACTGTCCGGCGCCTTCATGCGCGACCGCATCATCGAGGCGGTCGAATCCCACTCGCCGCGCAAGCGCAGGTACTACGAGCGCTGGTTCGGCGACCTCGACACGGTCATCGGCAGCGAGAAGGACTACGTCGCCATGATCGACCGCTTCAAGAACGACCCCGACCTGCCCAAGCCCAAGTTCTACGGCGCATGCGGCGAGCACGACAACCTGTGCGAGAACAACCGCGAGGTCGTGGAGCTTCTGCAGGACGCCGACTTCGACGTCACGTACTGGGAGCCCGAGATCGGCAGCCACGAGTGGCCGTTTTGGAACGCATGGATCGACTGCGCGCTCGACTGGTTCGCCCCCGGCGAGATGAAGCCGTCGTCGGCCAACGTCGACTACTCCGGCATCACCAACCTGCGCCCGCCCGATGAGGGCAAGTTCGTGCTCAAGGACAACGACTAGCCCGAAGGAGCCGCCATGGCCGCACCCATACTCGTCATCGTCGCGCACCCCGATCTCGCGGGGGCAAGCCGCGTGCACAAGCGCTGGGTCGAAGAGCTCGCACGGCACGCGGACGAATTCGAGGTGCGCGACCTGTACGCGCTCTACCCGGGCGGCACCCTGGACGAGGTTGCCGTCGCCACCGAGCGGGCCGCCCTGGAGGAACATGGCACCGTCGTGTTCCAGTTCCCCGTGTACTGGTACAGCGCGCCGGCCCTTCTGCGCACCTGGACCGATGAGGTCTACGGCTTCGGCTGGGCATATGGCGGCGAGACCGCGGCACCGGGCGAGCCGGGACGCGCCTTGGCCGGCAAGCATTTCGCCGTCGCCATGTCCGCAGGCGACATCGAGGCCAACTACTGCGCCGAGGGCACCGTCGGCTTCACGCCCTCAGAGGTCATCGTCCCCTTCCGCGCCACCGCGAACTATGTGGGCGCCACGTGCGAGCCCGAGCCGTTCACCCTGTTCGGCACCGAGAACGGCCTGACCGACGAGGAGCTTGAGAGGAGTGCCGCGGCCTACGTGTCGTGGCTGCGCGGGCTCCCGCGCGGGTAGGCAGGCCCGCGCCCCCACATGATCCCATCCAAAAAGAGCACCACCCAAAAGGGTGGTGCTCTTTTGCTTCGGTTCTTCCGCCCTACATGAACTGGGAGTTGTACAGCGCCGCGTAGGCGCCGTCCGCCGCCAGCAGCTCGGCGTGCGTCCCCTGCTCGATGATGGTTCCGTGCTCCATGACCAAGATGAGGTCCGCGTCCACGATGGTGGACAGGCGGTGCGCGATCACAAAGCTCGTGCGCCCGTGCATGAGCGCCTCCATGGCATGCACGATCGCGTGCTCGGTGCGCGTGTCCACGCTCGATGTCGCCTCGTCCAGGATGAGGATCTTCGGATCCGCCAGGATCGCGCGGGCGATGGTGAGCAGCTGCCGCTGCCCCTGGCTGATGTTCTCGGCGTCGTTGGCGACGCGCGTCTCGTAGCCGCGCGGCATCGTGCGCACAAAGAAGTCCACGTGCGCCATGCGCGCCGCCGCCACGACCTCCTCATGGGTGGCGCCGGGCTTGCCGTAGGCGATGTTCTCCTCGATGGTCCCGTCGAACAGCCACGCGTCCTGCAGCACCATGCCGAAGTTCTGGCGCAGCTCCTCGCGCGTCATGGCGTGCGTGTCGACGCCGTCGAGCGTGATGCGCCCGCCATCGACCTCGTAGAACCGCATGAGCAGGTTGATGAGGGTCGTCTTGCCCGCGCCCGTCGCGCCCACGATGGCGATCTTCTGGCCCGGCTCGACCGAGAACGACACGTCGCGCATGAGCGGGCGCTCGGGATCGTAGCCGAAGCGCACGTGCTCGAAGGCCACGCGGCCGCACACGGGCTGCTCGACGTGGGCCGCGAGCTCCGGCGTCGGGTCGGGCTCGACCTCCTGCTCATCCAGGATGTCGAACACGCGCTCCACGCTCGCCAGCGCGCTCTGCAGCGTGTTGACGGTCATGGACATCTGCGTGAGCGGCTCGGATGCCTGCATGATGTACTGGAAAAACGCCTGGAACGTGCCGAGCGTGAGCCTTCCTGCCACGAGCATGCCGCAGCCGAGCACCGCGATGACCACCTGCGACACGCGTCCCACGAAGCGAATGGCGGGCGCCGCCGCATTGGTGAGGAAGTCGGCCCGTCGGCTCGCGTCGGCGAGCTTCTGCGTCAGCGCGCGCATGTCGGCAGAGCTCGCGCCCTCGCGGTTGAACGCGCGGATGATGACGCGGCCGCTGTAGGCCTCCTCGACCGCCGCGGTGAGATGCCCCACCCACTTCTGGCGCTCGGCGGCAAGAAGCAGCGTGCGACGCGCCGCGAGGCGGGTCAGCACGATGGACAGCGCCGAGAACACCAGGAACACGCAGGCGAGCATCGGGCTGTAGACGAACATCATGGTCACGGCGCCGATCACGCTGCCGATCGCCATCAGCAGGCGCAACAGACCGGTTTGCAGGACCTCGGACATCTTGTCCAGGTCGTTGGTGGCGCGGCTCACGACCTCGCCGGGCTTGCGGCTGTCGTAGAACGAGAGCGGCAGACGGTTCAGCTTGCGCGCGATACGGTTGCGCAGCATCAGGTTCAGGCGCTCGGCAAAGCCGGCCATGGTGAACGTCTGGATCGAGTAGACCACGAACGCGATGGTCCATACGCCCAGGTAGACGGCAATCTGCCGGCCACCGCGGTCCCAGGTCACCACGAAGTCGCGACCCTGGGCGAACGACGCCTGGATCTCGGTCCACAGCGTGTCGATGACATCGGCCGAAAACGCGGGCGCGGCGACGCTGAACACCGTGTAGAGCACGACGCACACGATCACGATCGCAAAGCGCCACTGCTGCCCGCGCGACTCGCTCCACAGGCGGCGGATGGTGCCCCAGGTGTCGCGCGGCGCCTGCGGCTCGTCGTCGGCGCCGTCGAGGGCGCGTTCCTCGAGCTCGACGTCGCGCTCCGTACGCTCGCGTTCGTCATCCCTATGCTTAGCGCTGGTCATCGCCCGCACCTCCCTTCATCTGAGAATCCGCGATCGCCCGGTACACCGCGCAATCGCGCATGAGCTCCTCATGGGCCCCAAGACCCACGACGACGCCGTCTTTGAGCACGACGATCTGGTCGGCGTGCAAGATGGTCGAGATGCGCTGCGCGATGATGAGCACCGCCGCGTCACGCGTCTCGTCGACGAGCGCCCGGCGCAGCGCCGCGTCGGTCTTGAAGTCGAGCGCCGAGAAGCTGTCGTCGAAAATGTACAGGTCGGCGTGCTTCATGAGCGCACGCGCGATCGAAAGGCGCTGGCGCTGGCCTCCCGAGAAGTTCGTGCCGCCCTGCGCCACGCGCGCTTGGAGCCCGTCGGGCAGCTCGTCCACGAAGCCCGCCTGGGCGACCTCGAGCGCATGGCGCATCTCGTCCTCGGTGGCGCCCTCGTTGCCGAACCGCAGGCTGCTCGCCACGGTTCCCGAGAACAGCCACGCCTTTTGCGGTACGTACGCGATGCGGTCGCGCAGGGATTCCTGCGTCATGGCGCGCACGTCGGCACCGCAGAAGCTCACCGAGCCGTCCGTCACGTCATGGAAGCGCAGCAGCAGCTTAGCCACCGTCGACTTTCCCGAGCCGGTCGAACCGATGATCGCCGTGGTCTGCCCGCGGCGGCACGTGAAAGTGAGGTCGTGCAGCGTGTCCTCGTCGGCATCCGAGAACTTGAACGTCGCGTGGTCGAACGCCGCCACCGCCTCGTTTCCGCGCGCGTCCGCGGCAGCGCCCTTGACGGCGCCCGCGGCGTCCGTGCCGTCTCGGATCTCCGGCACGAGGTCGATGACCTCCGAGGCGCGATCCAGGCACGCCTTGGCGCGCGGCAGCGTAAGGGCCACCATCTGCGCCGCCATGATGTAGAACAGGATGAGCATGGCGTACTCGAGCACCGCCGAGATGCTCGCGATCTCCATCGCATGCGCGCCCACGCGGTTACCGCCCAGCCACAGCACGGCGACCTCGGCGATGTTCATCAGAAAGAAGCTCGCCGCGTCCACGCCCGCGAACATCATGTTCACCTTGATGGCTGAGCTCGCGTAGTCGGAGAACACCTCGTCCAGGCGGCGCTCCTCGTGGCGCTCCTTGGTGAAGGCGCGGATGACGCGCACGCCGATGATGCTCTCGCGCAGCACCACGTTCATCCGGTCGATCAGCTTCTGCAGGCGCATGAAGATCGGCGCCGCGTTCACGATGGTCACCACGGCGATGACCATGACGACGGCCGTCACGGCGGCGAGCAGCATGCCCATCTGCCAATCGATCAGGCATGCCATGAAGATGCCGACGATGCACAAAAACGGCAGCGGGAGCACCATCTGGATCGTGGCGATGATCGACTGCTGGACCACATTCATGTCGTTCAGCGAGCGTGTGATCATGGAACCGGTGCCGAAGTGCTCGAAGTCGCTGTTCGAAAACGCCAGCGAGCGCTCGTAGATGGCGTCCCTGATATCGCGGGCGACGTTTGACGCCAGGCGCGCCGCAAGATACGTGCCGGTGATCGCGCCGCCGCTCGCCAGCATCGACGCGCCGAGCATGAGCGCACCGCCCTGCACGATGTGGTTGAAATCGCCAGTCGCGATGCCCGTGTTCACCATATTCGCCAGCATGGTGGGAACGAGCAGCGTGCCCGTGTTGTCGAGCAGCACGACCAGCAGCGTGATCGCCACGAGCTTCTTGTGCGGTCGTAAGAACCTGAGCAGCAGCCTCATGCATCCTCTCCCTTCCCGTTGCGCTCAGCGGCCGTGGCCCTGATACGGTTCATCTCTGCTACCAATGCGTTCGTGTAGGCGCGCGCATGATCGAGCAGCGCCCGGCGCTCCTGCGGCGTGAGCGAGCAGAACGCACGGCGCTCCGCCTGCTGGGCGGGCCGGATATACCGGTCCGCGAACGCCTCGCCCGCCTCGGTCAGCGAGACGGTCTTGTTGCGCCGGCTTCCCTCGACGAAGCCCAGCTCGATCAGGCCCTTCGCCTCCATGGCCTTAATCGCGGAGTTGATGGTCTGCTTGCTGTAGGCCCAGGAGTCGGACAGCACGCGCATCTCGACCGTGCCGCCCGCGCGCTCCACGTCGTACAGCATCCAGTACGCGCATGTCGACAGGCCGCAGTCCCGGGCGAACAGATAGTAGACGCGGTCCGCCTCCTTGTACATGCAATCGAGTTCGCGCGGGTCGTTCGGCTCCTCCGCGCATGGACGATCCTGTTCCACGTCATCCCTCCGTCCTCAAATCGGCAAGCCATACTAGTCCGATTTCGGATAAACGTCAACAGGAGAAGCTCTGGACATTTCTTGCAGACCCATCTGGACCAGCCGCCGGACAGCCATAAAAAACACCCGCTTGCGCGCAGGCGCAGGCGGGTGTTCGGGGAAAGGCTTCGAGGGGCTCTACTGTTCCCAGCCCTCTTGAATCGACTCGTGGAACGCCGCGGAATCGCACAGGTCGTGCAGGCTCTTGCCATCGTGCCACGGAAGCTCGGCGAGCTCGGAAAGCGTTGTGACCAGCTCAGAACAATCGGTGAAGCGGCCCTTGTCGTTCAGCTGCGAGCAGTCCTGCACGCGCCAATAGCCGTCGGTGTGCGTGATGTAGTACTGTCCGTCGTCAACGTCCATAAACACGCGAGTCTTCGAACGCAGGTAGCCGAGGAGCTCCTCGAAGCTCAGGGATATCGTCTCGTCAGCTTTCAGTCCCATCATGGCCTCCTAGCTGTCGGGCGCCTCATGCGGCGCGATTTGCCTTACTGGTACCTAGTAAACCCGTAGTTGTCCATATCTATGCGATGAAATAGGTAGGCGGTGCATAACTTTGGAGCAGCGGCCGTTTTGGGCGCTTCGCCGGCACCCCGCGCAAGGCGAAACGGGACGACCCCCTGCCGCGATGGCGGCGGCACGCTCACGCAGGCGACCCCGGTCACCTGCCGGCCCGGACTCAGCCGGCAGATCGCATCCGGACACCCCGTCCACGCCGACCACTCGTTTCCCCTGGAGTCCAGCCCCAAACCCTGGCGCGCGGACCGCCAGAGTCACAAATGAACTCACAAAAGATAACTGAGGCTATGTTATTCTTAGCTAACTTGACTCACGAACACCGGAAGGGACTGCCATGGTCAACGGCCGCCTCGTTCGGCTCGGCAACCGTGCGATGCGCTATATGCTCGCGCAGGTTGCATTCCAATGGATCGCCCTCGTGGCGAACATCGCGCTCATCGGCGGCATCGCCTACCTCTTTCACCTCGTCATCGCGAAGAGCCTCGCCGCTCACCATATGGCCATCGGCGCATGCGCCGCGCTCGTATGTCTCACCATCCGATTCGCTGCCACGCGCGCCGCGGCCCATATGAGCCACCTGTCCGCACGCAGCGTGAAGGACACGTTGCGCCGCGCGCTGTTCGACAAGATGCTCGCGCTCGGTCCCGCATACGCGCAGCAGACGTCCACCTCCGAGGTCGTGCAGGTGGCGGGCGAGGGCGTCGAGCAGATTGAAACCTACTTCGGCCTCTACCTGCCGCAGTTGCTGTATGCGCTGCTTGCACCGCTTACGCTGTTCGCCGTTATCGCACCCATCTCGCTTCCGGTCGCCGTGGGCCTCATCGCCTGCGTCCCGCTCATCCCGCTCGCCATCGCGGCGGTCCAGACCATCGCCAAGCGCCTGCTCGCCTCGTACTGGGACCAGTATGCCGAGTTGGGCGACAGCTTTTTGGAAAATCTCCAGGGCCTCACCACCCTCAAGGTCTACGAGGCCGACGCGCACAAGGCCGAGCAGATGGATGCGGAGGCCGAGACGTTTCGCCGCGTGACCATGCGCGTGCTCACCATGCAGCTCAACTCGATCATCGTCATGGACCTCGTCGCATACGGCGGTGCAGCCCTCGGCATCGCGCTCGCCGTCTCGGCACTCGCCGACGGACGCATCGGCCTGCCCGCCTGCCTTGCCATCATCATCCTGTCGAGCGAGTTCTTCATCCCCATGCGCACGCTCGGCAGCTACTTCCACACCGCCATGAACGGCTCGGCGGCAGCGGACCGCATCTTCGCGATCCTCGACGCGCCCGAACCGTCCCCGGGCGCGCGCGAGCTCCCCGAACGGCGCAACCGCATCGAGATCCAAGGGCTCAGCTTCGCCTACACGCCAGAGCGCGAGGTCCTCCACGACGTCGCGCTCGCCATCGAACCCGGCTCGCTGGTGGGCGTCGCCGGCACCTCGGGATCGGGTAAGTCAACGCTCGCCTCCATCATTTCCGGCAGGCTCACCGGCTATACGGGCACCGCGAGGATCGGCGGGGTCGACGTGCGCGATATCGAGCGTGAGAGCCTGGCACGCCACGTGGTCGTGGTCCCCACCTCCGGCTACCTGTTTAGCGGCACCCTGCGCGAAAACCTCCTTATGGGCAACCCGCATGCCACCGACGAGCAGCTCGAGCGCGCACTCGCCCAGGCGCGCATCGACGCGTTCGTGCGCGAAAACGGCGGGCTCGACATGCCGATCACCGAGGGCGCGCGCAACCTCTCCGGCGGACAGCGCCAGCGGCTGTGCATTGCCCGCGCGCTGCTGACGAGCGCCGAGACCCTCATCTTCGACGAGGCGAGCTCCAATATCGACGCGGACTCCGAAGCGGCCATCGCCGAGGTCATACGCGAGATCGCAGGGGAGCGCACCGTCGTGGTGGTCAGCCATCGTCTGGCGAACCTCGTTCACGCCGACATGATCTATCTGCTCGACGGCGGGAGCGTGGCCGAACAGGGCACACACTCGGAGCTCGTGGCCGCGCATGGCGCCTACGCCGCGTTCTGGCGCGCCCAGCATGAGCTGGAAAGGAACGTCGCATGAGCCGTCTGACCGTTATGAGACGCCTGATCGGCCTGGTCGGCCCCCTTTGGGGCATCATGGCGCTTGCCGTCGGAGCGGGCGTTGCCGGGCACCTCGCCGCTATCGCCGTTCCCACCCTCGGCACGACCGCCGCCCTGTCCGCGGCGGGTTTGGACGGCCTTCCGAACGCAGCGCAGCTGCTCGGGGTCCTTGTCGTCTGCGCCGTCGCACGCGGCATCCTGCATTACCTGGAGCAGATGGCGAACCATTACATCGCCTTCAAGCTGCTCGCACGCATCCGCCACCGCGTGTTCGCCGCACTGCGCCGTCTGGCGCCCGCGAAGCTCTCGGGCCGCAACCGGGGCGACCTCATCTCCCTTATCACGGGCGACATCGAGCTGCTCGAGGTCTTCTACGCGCACACCATCTCGCCAATCGCCATCGCGCTGGGCGTGAGCTGCGCCGTCGTGGCGGTCGAGGCCGCCATCCATCCCCTGTTCGGCCTGCTCGCGGCCGTCGCCTTCGCCTTCGTGGGCATCGCGGTGCCCCTGGCGGCCAACCGAGCATCCGGGCAAGCCGGGCGCGCGTTTCGCCACGAGCTGGGCGACCTTGACGCCTATCTGCTCGACACCCTGCGCGGCCTGGGCGAAGCCATGCAGTACCGCGTCGCCCGGGCGCGAGGCGAGGAGTTCTTCCGCCGCAGCAGCTCGCTTGCCGACCACGAGTCCCGCCTCAAGGATCGCGCCGGCGCCAACCAGGCGGTCATGGCCATCATCGTGTGGGCTTTCGACCTCGCCCTGGTCGGCGCGGGCGTATACCTGCACCAGATGGGCCAGATTACTCTCGACCAACTGATGATCGGCGTCGTGCGCCTTATGAGCTCATTCGGCCCGGTGCTGGCGCTCGCGAGCCTGGGCACCGGGCTCCAGCAGACCTTCGCCGCCGGCGAACGCGTGCTGGAGCTTCTGGACGAGCAGCCGGTCGTCGAGGCAATCGCACACGGCGCGGCGCCCTCCGACGCAAGCGCCGAGATCGACCGGGTGTCGTTCGCCCACGCTGGCGACCCGGTGCTCGCCGACGTCTCCCTTGCCGTCGAACCCGGCTCCATCGTGGGCATTTCCGGAAAAAGCGGCTCGGGCAAATCGACCCTGCTCTCCCTCATGATGCGTTTTTACGACGTCGATACGGGCGCCGTCAAAATCGGCGGCGTCGACGTGCGCGACGCCTCGACGCATGCGCTGCGCGAAACCGAGGCCCTTGTGGAGCAGCAGACCCATCTGTTCAACGAGAGCCTGGCCGACAACATCCGCATCGGACGGCTCGACGCGACCGACGAGGAGGTCATGGCGGCCGCGCGTGCCGCATGCATCCACGACACCATCGCCCAGCTGCCCGAGGGCTACGCCACACGCGCCGGCGAGCTGGGCGACCGACTGTCCGCAGGCGAGAGGCAGCGCATCGGTCTTGCCCGCGCGCTGCTACGGCGCGCACCGATCCTGCTGCTCGATGAGCCGACCTCCAATCTTGACAGCCTGAATGAGGCCGCCATCCTGCGCGTCCTTCGCGAGCAGCACGGCGAGCGCACCGTCGTTGTCGTCAGCCATCGGGAAAGCACCATGGCGATCGCCGATAGCGTCGTGTCGCTCGAGCGCGGCCGTGTGAGCTGATACACGGGCACATCCCGACACCCCGTCTGACCCCAACCGTAAAGATTGGACTCCCATGATCAACAAGATTCTGTTCTGCCTCGCCTGGCTGGTCCTCGGCCTCGGCGCCATCGGCGTCGTGATTCCTCTGCTGCCCACCACGCCGCTCGTGCTGCTCGCCTCGGCGCTGTTCGCCAAAAGCAGTCCGCGCTTCGAGGCGTGGCTGCGCACCACGCGCCTCTACCGCAGCTACGTGGTCCCGTTTCGCGAGTCCGGCGGGATGACGGCACGCAAGAAGGTGTCGATGTTTGCCGTCACGTCCGCGACCTGCCTGATCAGCTTCGCGCTGGTGGACGCCCTGCCCGCCCGCCTCGTTCTCATCTGCGTGGTGTGCGGCATGGGCATCGCGCTTCTCACCAAGATCCGCACCATCTCGCCCGAGGAGGACGCGCTGCTGCGCGCCCAGTGGGACGAGACCGCGCAAGCATAGCACCCGACCGCATGAGGAGCCCGCATGCCCAAAGCACCTGATAGCCCCGCCGTCGCGCGCCGCCGCGAGCGAGAGAAGCGCGTCGTTTCGCAGATGATCGCCCTTTCCTGCCGTGCACACCACCAAGACGCCGCGCGCACCGAGACCGCATACTGCGGCGAGCCGGTCTGCCCCGCCTGCGCAAAGCTCGACGCCTTCGCCGCGCGCCGTACCGAGCTGTGCCCCCACATGGCAACCAAGACTTCGTGCAACCGGTGCGCCACGCACTGCTACCCGCCCGCCATGCGCGAGCAGATCCGCGCGGTGATGCGCTTCGCAAGCCCACGCATGCTGCTGCACCATCCCATCGCCGCGGTTCGCCACCTTTTGGGAACGTAGGGGAGACGGCGCGAGCGACCCCGATCACCCGCCTGCCCGAACCCTACTCGTCCTTCCCGAACGCGCGCATGAGCAGGGTGACGATGCCGCAGATCATGCCGCCGACGGGCCAGGTGACCCAAAACCACGCAGCCGAGGTGCCCAGCGGCTCGAATTCGTCCGGATTCGCCGACGTGAGCACCGGTGCGAACAGCAGGCCCAGGCCGACGATGGTGGCCACGATCATGATGGCACCGCAGATCGCACCGATCTTGCGGTCGGCGCGCTTGGTGGCAAGCAACGCCTCGCGGCGCGCATCGTCGAGCTCAACGGCGACGATCTCCTCGACCTCAAGCTCTTCGCCCACGGACCGGTTGTACTCCGCCACGTCGATGCGGCCGAGCAGCATTCCGTAGTGCGTGATGTTCCAGACGCCCAGGGCGATAAAGAACATGAGGAAGAACAGCGCGATGTTCTCCGCCGTCTTCTCGAGCATGATGAGGCAGCCGATGCCCGCAAAGATGAAGGCGATACCCGCAATCAGACCGCCCGAGAACGCCTTCCGAGCAGCCAAACGGTCGTCTTCGGTATAGAAGTCCTCCACGTACGGGTGCGCACGCTGGAATGCGGCGTGCTCCATACCGGCGGGAATAAGGAACGCGAGGCCTGCCAGGACGCCGGCGAGCACGATGATGACGAACAGCCCGTCGCGTGCCCCGACCGAAGCCAGCTCGACCGCGCCTTCGAAGAACAGCCCGATCGCGATGCCCAGAAGAATCGCCGCGATACCCGTAGGGACCTTCCAGGCCATCATGCGCTGATGCTCGTCGTAGCCGCACACGTCGGTCGGCGGACCGGCGGGCACGGTCACCTCGGGCTCGGGAGCGCGCGAAGTGAGGTCGCCTTGCACCAGATCGTCGAGCGTGCAGTCGAAGATCTGGCACATCTTGAGAAGCTTGTCCATCTCGGGATAGCTTTTCTCGGCTTCCCACTTGGTGACCGACTGGCGGGACACCCCGAGCAGCATGGCGAGCTGCTCTTGGGTCATGTTGCGCGAGGCGCGCAGGTGCTGGAGGTTGTCGCGAAAGCTCATGGCGGGGCCTTTCTGGTTGATGCCGTTATGTCTTGCCGGCACCTCCAGTATGCGGGCGCCATCGGCCCCATTCTACCAACCGGAGGGCTGCATTTTGGCCTCCAGCATGGCAACCATAAGGCGCCCTGCGGTTGCCATGCCCAGCTCAGAGGGCATGTTCGGGAATCTTCGGCCACCATGGAGCACGATTGCGCCCGCGCGGCAGCAACGCGGCCAACCCGCCATCCGCCCGAAGGGATCCGGGGCCGCGGGCGCTACTTGAGGGCCTCCTCGAGCATCCCCCTCACGGTGGCTATCTCCCGTTCGCATGCGGCATTCGACGTGCAGAGCCTGATGGCAGAGCCCAACGCAGACCCGCCCTCCTCATGTGCAACCGCACCCTTTGCGCTGACCCCACCCAATGCATCGTTTCGGATTGATCATCGTATATGTATTCGATTTGCTATACAATGTCATACAGAGGTGATCATATGTCGCAATCAGTTCTCAGTGTACGCATGGACAGCGATACCAAAGCCGCCTTTGCAGCATTTTGCGAAGAGGTTGGCATGAGCGTCTCCACCGCCATCAATCTGTTCGCTAGGCAAACCCTTCGTGAGCGGCGCATCCCGTTCGAAATCAGCACCGATCCCCTGCGCACCCGCGTGGCGGCGCAACCCGCACAGCGCGTTCTCTCGCGCAACGAGATAGCCGTCGCTGTCGCCCAAGCCGCCATGCGCGTGCCAGGCATTTCCGACGTTGTGCTTTTTGGCTCGTATGCGCGCGGGGAAGCGCGACCCGACAGCGACATCGACCTGCGCATTGCTTACGACGAAGGAGCGCTGACGCTATTCGACCTTTCCGAATTCCTCCAAGACGTACAAGAGGCCACAGGGAAATCTGTTGACATCGTTTCTCGACACGACCTGGGAAACGATGACTTTGCCCGCGCAATCGAACGAGACGGGGTGACAATCTATGAGCGCACGTAACACGGATGACAGCCGTGTTGCTGAGCTTTGGCACGTCCTAAACGAAACGGAGGAACGTGTCGCTGCACTCAAACTCACCAAAGAGCGCTTCGTATCAGATGAATCGCTACAAGGGCGCATCAATGTCGACGCGATCTTCATGTGCGTATTCCGCGCCACTGAGGAGGCTGGCAACATGTCTGACGAAACGAGGCGCGAGCACCCGACTATTCCATGGCGTGCCATTCACGGCATGCGTAATATCTTCGCCCACGACTATGGCAAGCTCGATCGCGCAGCCATCTGGAACACGGTGGTTGCCGACTTCCCTGTGCTCAAAAGCTTTTGCCTAGATTATGCCGCACTCCACGGCATAGAGCTTTCTGGAGACACTGACCGATCCGTGCCGCGCCCTCTCGATACCTCTCCCGACGTCTTGTGAGGAGGCGGTATCGTCGCCCGGTGCCGTCGAGCCGTCCGCACCCGCTCCCGCCCCGCCGCCCCTCATCGAAAGGGCTCCCCTAATTCATGAAAAACCTCGTGGTCGAACAGCCCTTTCCTGGGGAAACGCCAAACCGAACCTACACTTATTCATGAAAAAGTGCGGGGGTCGGCAGGAGGCTCGGAACACCGGTTGGGCTGGATTCGGTCCACACGAGGAAACGGGGGTGGCCCTGAGACCACCCCCGCGCAAAATAGGCTTTGTTGTCGTGCGGGACATGCGCCCCTGCGAGCTCTTCAGCTACCAGATGCCCAGAACGTGCTGCATGCCGAGCGACACGCACGCGATGGCGATCCAGCAGACAAGACCCATCAGAATCGGTTTCCCGCCCGTACGCACGAGCTTGACGATGTTCGTGTTGAAGCCAATCGCCGCCATCGCCATGATGATGAAGAACTTCGAGAGCTCCTTGATGGGCGCGGTCACCGTCGCAGGCAATGCGAACACCGTGGTGATAACGCTCGCCAGCACGAAAAAGACGATGAAGAACGGGAAGATCTTCTTGAGGTCGAACGTGCCCGCGGCCTGGCCGTCCCCCTCGCCTGCGGCTGCAGCGCGCTTGGCGCGGCGCACCTGCCAGAACGCAAGCGCAAGCGTGATGGGGATGATGGCCAGCGTACGGGTCAGCTTGACGATCGTCGCCGCGTCGAGCGTGTTGGCGCCGGGGTGCATGCCGTCCCATGCTGCCGCAGCCGCCGTCACCGAGGAGGTGTCGTTGACCGCCGTTCCCGCGAACAGGCCGAAGCCCTCGTTG
This sequence comes from Collinsella ihumii, assembly GCF_030385545.1. Taxonomy (NCBI): domain Bacteria; kingdom Bacillati; phylum Actinomycetota; class Coriobacteriia; order Coriobacteriales; family Coriobacteriaceae; genus Collinsella; species Collinsella ihumii. Next base: position 174,731 of record NZ_JAUEIQ010000003.1, read on the forward strand.
GTGAGACCGAGCATCCCGCCGAGCGTGGGGAACACGAGCGCCGCGATGACGTTGAACAGGAAAATGACGCTGATGGCCTGGGCGATCTCCTCGTCATCGGCATCGATGACCGGCGCGGTGGCGGCGATGGCCGACCCTCCGCAGATAGACGAGCCCACGCCGACCAGCGTGGAGATCTTGCCGGGGATGTTCAGCGCACGGCAGAGCACGAAGGACACGATGAGCGACGTGGCGATCGTGGAGACGATGATCGGCAGCGACGTGGCGCCCACCTGCGCGATCTGTGCGAGGTTCAGGCCGAAACCGAGCAGGATGACGGCATACTGGAGCACCTTTTTCGACGTAAACTTGACGCCCTTCTGCAGCGGCTCACCGGCACGCGCAGGCACCACGAGCGCCAGCACCATGCCGATCAGGATGGCGAACACCGGGCCGCCGATCACCTCGAACTGTTTGCCGAGCAGCCACGCGGGCAGCGCGATCGCCAAGCAGAACAGCACGCCCTTCCACGTCCCCTTAAGGTCTTTCACCAGCTCCATGCCGCATCCTTTCATCTGCATCGTTGCTTCGATGACATGCTACGCCCTGGAGCTATAATTATTTCTAGCTGGTTGCTTATCTATCTATTTGATTTTCTGATGAGTTGAGAACCCGATGGAGCGAACCGGAGGCCTCGATGCTCGACTACCGCGCCTACACGTTTTTGGAAGTCTGCCGGCAGCGCAGCTACACCCGCGCCGCCGAGGAGCTGCATATCTCGCAGCCCGCCGTGTCCCAACACATCCGCCAGCTCGAACAGCAATACGGATGTGCGCTCTTTGCAAAAGCCGGGCGAGGCATCGAGCCGACGCCTGCCGGCGACGAGCTGTTCTGTGCGCTTGGCGCCATGGCCAACGACGAGGAGCGGCTGCAGCGCGAACTCAGCTCGCTTAACGAAAACGCCGCCGTGCGCGCACCCTTGCGCTTCGGATGCACGCGCACCGTCGCAGACTACGTGGCGCCGCGCATCCTGGCAAAACATCTGGCCTGTCGCCCCGACGACCAGATACTTATGCAGGTGGAGAACACCGCGGAGCTACTGAACCAGATCGAAGCCGGCGCCATCGACTTCGCGCTGGTGGAAGGCTCGTTCGATCGCGCGCGCTTTGACCATGTCGTCTTTTCATGCGAGCCCTATGTCGCGATCGCCCGGCACGCACTCGACGCCACGCGCCTTGAGGACCTGCTGGGGCAACGGATCATCCTGCGTGAGCCCGGATCGGGCACGCGAGAGATCCTCGAGCGGTATCTCGCCGTGCGCAACCTGTCCGTACGCGACTTTGCCGGCATCATCGAGCTGGCGAGCATCCCCGCCATCAAGGCGTGCGTTCGAGCCGGAGCGGGCATCTCGTTTTTATACCGCGCCGCCGTGGAGAGCGAGCTTGCTCACCGCGAGCTTGCCGACGTCACGCCTGCCGACGTGTCTATCGAGCACCACTTCGAGCTCATCTGGCAGCGCGGCAGCCTGTTCGCGGCTCGCTACCGCGCCTTAGCCCGCACCTGGCAGGCCCATGCTTCGACGACGGCTTGAGCACCACCCCGCCGCGTGACAGGTCCCCGGCGGCAGATGGAGTATTGTTGTGGCAGCATTATCACTGCCCTGCCATCCATCGAGATAGGAGAACCCCATGCGCGACTGCGTGAGCATCAGCGCCGTCGAGTCGGCGGCGAAAGCAAACAATCGTCCCGGGCCGAACCACATGAACTGCGGCGAATCGGTCATCGCCGCGCTGTGGGATGCCTTTGAGCCGGACTTCCCGCGTTCCGTGGTCTCTATGGGCGCCGGCATGGGCAAAGGCGTCGGAGGCTCCGGCTGCATCTGCGGCGCGCTCGCCGGCGGCGTGGCGTTTCTGGGCCTCATGCTGGAAACCAAGGAGCGCACCAAACCGGTTGCCGCCGAGCTGCACGACGCGTTTTGCGCAGGAACCGGCAAGCATACGCCCTGCTGCCGCATCCTCACGCGCGGCATGGAGTGGACGAGCCCGGAGCGCATCGCCCAATGCCAAGCGCACTGCGCCCTCGCGGCAACCGAGACCGCCCGCATCCTCTGCCGCGAGCTCGGCGTCCGACTTGAAGCGTAGCGAACAGCACAGGTAGACATGCTCCCGCAGCGCGTCCGGACGCGTCCGGACGCGTCCGGACGCGTCCGGGCTCCCCACATGCGGGAGGTATACGAAGAAGGCGCCGCGCGGTGGAGTGATCGCCTCGTAAGCAACAGCGGAGATTGGAGCGGGAACGTCTTCGAGTTTTGGCTCAAGGTTTCGAACCGCCTCACGGCAGACCTCAAAAAGCCATTCGGACTCGATGGCAACCAGCTGCGCATCGAGAGCACGCCCATGCACGACGCCCTGCGCGAAGGGCTCGTCAATACGCTCATTCACGCCGACTACCTGGGTCGAAGGCCGATCGTTGTTCAGAAGTACCGTAACCGCGTGGAATTCTCCAACCCGGGCGACATGCGCGTGCCCGTCGAAGTCGCCCTGCAGGGAGGCATCTCCGACACGCGCAACCCGACGCTCATGAAGATGTTCAGCCTTCTGGCAGCATGCGAGCGCGCAGGCAGCGGCCTTGATGCCATACAGCGCGCCTGCCGCCAAGCGCAGGCGGAACCGCCGACCATGCACGTCTCGTACGACCCTGACTGCACGAAGCTGGTCGTGCCGCTTGGGACCGCATCCGCCTTTGCCGATTCGGCCACAGCGAGCGGCCCCGCTACCCTTGCAACCCCTTCAGGAGAGCGTCAGCGGGTGCTGCGCTACATCGAAATGCACGGCCCATCCAAGCGTATCGAGATACAGGAGGCTCTCGGGGTCGGCAGCACGAAGGCGAAGCGTCTGCTGAGCGCGATGGTCGCCGAGGGCTTGATCCGCACCGAGGGGGCAAGCAACCAAACGGTCTACCTCTTGGCGTGAAGTGCAGCAGGAAACCCGGCACGCCCGCGAGCTGCGGTATCTTGCCGGTCTGCCCAGACCGGAGGCGATGGAGATGCGTGCGACCCGGCGAAGTGCATAAGTAGGCCCCGATGACACAGAGCGGACCGTTTGGCACGCTAACTGGTTTTATGAACCCCCTTTAGCGTGCCAAACGGTCCGTTCTGTGTCATCGGCGCGCGGGTGTCGTGGAGAGCGCCGCGCGCGAGGCCCACCCCACCGACATGCCGAGGGCCCCGTGCGGGGCCCTCATATCTAGCGTATGTGTTAGTGAGCGCCGCCCTGGCCGTAGTAGGCGTTGGGGCCGTGCTTGCGCAGGTAGTGCTTGTCCTGCAGATACTGCGGGGCGGGAGCCACGCCGTCCTGCAGCATCTCGGTGCGGGCGGCCATCTTGGCAACCTCGTCGAGCACGACCGCGTGGTACACGGCTGCATCGGCGTCCTTGCCCCAGGTGAAGGGGCCGTGGTTGCGCACGAGCACCGCGGGCACGGCGATCGGGTCGATATCGCGCTCGGCGAAGCCCTCGACGATCACCTTGCCGGTGTTGAGCTCGTAGGCCTCCTCGATCTCCTCTTCGGTCAGACCGCGCATGCAGGGGATGGGACCGTAGAAGTAGTCGGCGTGGGTCGTGCCGTACGCCGGGATGTCACGGCCGGCCTGCGCCCACGACACCGCCCACGCGGAGTGCGTGTGCACGACGCCGCCGATCTTGTCGCCCCACTCGCGATACAGGTACGCGTGGGTGGGCGTGTCGGAAGACGGGTTGAGGTCGCCCTCGACGACCTTGCCGTCCAGATCGCACACGACCATGGACTCGGGCGAAAGCTTGTCGTAGTCAACGCCGGAGGGCTTGATCACGAACAGGCCGCTCTCGCGGTCGAACTCGGAGGCGTTGCCCCAGGTGAAGACGACCAGACCATGCTTGGGAAGGTCCATGTTGGCCTCATAGACCTTCTCGCGAAGCTCCTTGAGCATCATGAGCGAATATCCTTTCTCGCAAAGGATGCGGATCGTTCCGCATCCCGGAAGGACGGTCGCCGGGCGCTCGGTGCGTCCCGCCCGGCGACCGCTAGAAGGGGTGGCGAAAAACGGTTACGCGAAGGCGCGCTCAGCAGCCTTCTCGGCCTCGTTGGCCTTCTTGAAGGTGGCGAGGAACGCGCGGTAGCCCTCGACGTCGGCAGGATCGGGCTCGAGCGTCGTGCCCTCCATGTCGGCGAAGACCTTGTTGTTGAGGTAGTCGGCGAGCGACTCGCCCTCCTCATGCCACGCCATGTAGGCGGCGGCGACGGCCTGGCCCCAGGCGCCGCCCTCGCCGGCGGTGGCCATGACGGTCACCGGCGCCTCAAGGGCCGCGGCGAGCAGGCTCTGGGCGACCTTCGGGGTCTTGAAGATGCCGCCGTGACCGTAGAGCTTGTCGATCTTGACGCCCTCGGCACGCAGCACCTCGTTGCCCGCGGCAAGCGCGCCGAAGGCGGCCATGATGTTCATGCGCATGAAGTTGGCGATGCTGAACTTGGAGTTCTGGCCGCGCAGGACCATCGGGTAGCCGGTCTGGACGCCCATGACGGTTTCGCCGGAGATGAACGGGATGGACACGAGACCGCCCGCGTCCTTGTCGCCGTCGAGCGCAGCGTTGAAGAGTTTCACGAAGGCATCGCCCTTGTTCACGTCGGCGCCCATGAGCGACGCGAAGTCGCACAGCAGGTTGACCCAGCCGTTGATGTCGGAGGTGCAGTTGTTGCAGTGCACCATGGCGACGGGGTCGCCCACCGGGGTGGTCACGAGGTCGATCTCGGGAATCGTGGCGTCCTTGAGCGCATGCTCGAGCACGATCATGGAGAACACCGAGGTGCCGGCCGACACGTTGCCGGTGCGCGGGGCGATGGAGTTGGTGGCGATCATGCCGGTGCCGGCATCGCCCTCGGGCGGGCAGACGGGGCAGCCGGGCTCCAGGTCGCCGTCGACGTCGAGCAGCTTGGCGCCCTCGGCGGTCAGATGGCCGGCGCACTCGCCCGCGACCATGATCTTGGGCAGCAGGTCCTCGACCTTCCAGGCAACGCCCTTGGATGCCACGAGTTCGTCGAACTTAGCGAGCATGGCGGCGTCGTAATCGTGCGTGGTGGAGTCGATGGGGAACATGCCGGACGCATCGCCGATGGAGAGCACCTTCTCACCCGTGAGGCGCCAGTGCGCAAAGCCGGCGAGCGTGGTGAAGAAGTCGATCTTGTCCACATGCTCCTCGCCGCCGAGCACGGCCTGGTAGATGTGGGAGACGCTCCAGCGCTCCGGGGTGTGGAACGCGAAGAGCTCGGACAGCTCGTGGGCGGCCTGGGTCGTGGTGGTGTTGCGCCAGGTGCGGAACGGCACCAGCAGGTTGCCCTCGGCGTCGAACGGCAGATAACCGTGCATCATGGCGGAGATGCCCAGCGCGCCGACCTTCTTGAGCGTCACGCCGTACTTCTCGGCAACATTGGCCTTGCACGCGGCGTAGGCGGCGGCCAGACCCGCGAAGATCTCGTCCTCGCTATAGGTCCAATAGCCGTCGACCAGGGAATTCTCCCAGTCGAAGGCGCCGATGGCGATCGGCTCGTTGTCGGACGCCACAAGCACCGCCTTGATGCGGGTCGAGCCGTACTCGATGCCCAACGCAGTCGCACCGGACTCGATATCGGCAACAATCTGTTCTTTCGTCATGGCCATGAGCCTCTCCTTTTAAAGAAGAAGGCCGCGCCCCGACGGGGCGGGACGCGGCCGGTGATACCTGACAAGTTTGTACCTGGTCCCAAGTTGTCGGGCGGTACGCGCTTGCGATTAGCGGTAGTACACCTCGCCGAGCTTGAGGTCGCGCTTGAAGTCGCGGATGTTGGTGTTGGCGTCGATGACGACGGCCTCGATGCCCATGGCGTCGGCCCAGTCGACCATCTGGTCGGCGGTGAGGTCATAGGAGAACGCGGTGTGATGCGCGCCGCCGGCGTAGATCCAGGCCTCGGTGCCAACCTTGAGGTTGGGGCGCGGAGTCCAGAACACGGTGCCGGTGGGCAGCATCGGCATGGGCTTCTCGACCTTCTTGCAGTCGACGTCCTGGATGATCAGGCGGAAGCGGTTGCCCAGGTCGATGAGGGAGGTGGCGATGGCGGGGCCGGTCTTGGCGGTGAAGATCAGGCGAGCCGGATCCTCACGGTCGCCCATGGACAGCGGCGTGGCGCGGATCGCGATCTTGCCCTCGGCCACGGACGGGTCGACCTCGGACATGTGGGACTCGAGGATGCCCTCCTTGCCCGGGACCAGGTTGTAGGTGTAGTCCTCCATGAGGGCGGAGCCCTTGGCGTTGGGGTCGCCGGCGGTCATGACCTTCATGAGGCGAACCATAGCCGGGGTCTTCCAGTCGCCCTCGGGGCCGAAGCCGTAGCCCTTCTGCATGAGGCGCTGGATGGCGAGCGACGGGAGCTGCTTCAGGCCGCCCAGGTCACCGAAGTGATCGGAGAAGGCGTTGTAGTTGTGGTCGACCAGGAAGCGCTCGATACCGATCTCCTGCTGGGCCTGGACCTCGACGTGACGACGGAACTCCTCCGGGTCACGGCCGTCGAGCACCAGCTCGTAGGTGTCGTAGTACTCGTCGGTGAGAGCCTTGACCTCGTCGGGGGTGACGGCCTCGACATAGGGCACCAGGTCGTTGATGGGCCATGCGTCGACGGTCCAGCCGAAGACCTGCTGGGCCTCGATCTTGTCGCCGTCGGTCACCGCGACGTTGCGCATGGTGTCGGCGAAGCGGCACACGCGGATGTTGCGGCTCTCGTTGATGCCGACCGCGACGCGCTGCCACTGGCCCAGCTCGGCCAGGGCGGCCTCGTCCTTCCAGTACCCGAAGATGACCTTGTGGTTCCAGCGCATACGGGCAAAGATGTGACCGAGCTCACGCTCGCCATGGGCGGCCTGATTCTCGTTCATGAAGTCCATATCGATGGTGTCGTAAGGGATCTCCTCGTTGTACTGCGTCGCGAACTGGCACAGCGGCTTGCGGAGATCGCGCAGACCGGCGATGTAGTTCTTGGAGGGCGAGAAGGTGTGGGCCCAGGTGATGATGCCGGCGCACTCGGGATCCATGTTGGCCTCGTTGAAGGTGGCCTGGATGACGTCGGCGGTCAGCAGATTGGGCTTGAGCACGACCTCGAAGGGAACCTTGTCGGAAGCGTTGAGCGCAGCCACGACCTCAGCGGAGTGCTCGGCGACATGCTGGAGCACCTCGTCGCCGTACAGGTCCTGGGTGCACGGGCAGAAATAGAACTTGTACTTCTTGATCTCGAGCATAGCGTTTTTCTCCTTGCTCTAGAACCTTATAGACAAAACGGGATGATGCCAGGTTCGCATCCAACGCGGTAAGCGGGGACCGGTGCGCCCGGCCCCCGCGAGTCGCTATTTGATGACCTGGTTAGCCGCACGCTCGGAGAAGACGGCGACCATGATGACGAACACGATACCGAGGATCAGCTGCTGGATCTCGGTGGTGAAGCCCAGCATCACGAGGCCGCGCTGGAGCACGAGGTAGGACAGGACGCCGGTGACCACGCTGGAGAAGCGGGAGCGGGCGCCGCCGTTGATGGGCATGCCGCCCAGAACCAGAGCGATGAGGATCTGGGTCTCGAGCATGTTGCCGGCCTGCGAGGTGACCGAACCGATGCGGATGGCGTTGATGAGCGCGGCGAAGCCGGTGATGGCGCCAGCGACCACGTAGATGATGATCTTGGTGCGCTGGACGTTGATGCCGGCGAAGCGGGCGCCGGACTCAGAGGCGCCAATGGCCTTGAGGTTGGAGCCGAGGGCGGTGAAGTGCAGCACCAGGTAGGCGATGACGAGCACCGCGACGACGATGCCGATCAAAAGCGGCGTGTTGGTGGCGAGCGCCGTCAGATAGGTGGCGGCGTACACCGGGCTCGACGTGGTGATGTAGGCGATGACGCCGCGAAGCAGGAACATCATGCACATCGTGACGACGAAGGACTGAACCTGGCCCTTGACGTGGAACAGGGCGTTGATGAGGCCGATCAGCGCGCCGGTGGCCATGCCGCCGACGATGGCGAGGATCGGGTTGTACTGCGACAGGAAGCAGACCACGGCGCAGGACAGGCCCATCATGGAGCCCTGAGAGAAGTCCAGGCAGCCCATGGACATGATCATGTACACGCCCACGGTGGCAATCATCAAGGTGAAGCCGCCGGAGATAATCAGCGTGATGTTACGCGGCGTGATCAGCGCACCGCCCGTCAGGATGGCGAAGATCGCAACGATCGCCACGAAGCTGATGATGGGCAAGTAGCTCTTGATCTGATGCCAGTCGAATTTCTTCTCCTGGACCTCGGCCGCAGCCTTCGTATTTGTAGAAGCCATCTGTTTCGCCTCCTTAAATCATCTTCGCGATGATGTCTTGCTCGGTAAGCTCGGGGCTGCGGAACAGCTGCCCGTTGATCTTGCCGTCCTTCATGACCAGAATGCGGTCGCACATACCGATGAGCTCCATGATCTCCTCGGAGATGATGAGGATCGCCTTGCCCTGGTTGCGCATCTCGGCCAGCAGCTGGTAGATGTCGGCCTTGACGCCGATGTCGATGCCGCGGGTCGGGGAGTCGAGCAGCAGGATGTTGGACTGCTTGCCCAGCCAGCGGGCCAAGACGACCTTCTGCTTGTTGCCGCCGGACAGCGCCGAGACGTACTGGTCGACGCCGACCATCTTGGTGGACATGATGTCCGCGTACTTCTTGGCGAACGCCTTCAGGTCCTTCTGCTTCAGGATGAGGCCCATGTCGCGCATCGAGGGCAGCGTGATGTTGTCCTGGATGGTGTCGTTGATGAGCAGGCTCTCGTTGTCGCGGTCCTTGGAGGCGTAGGCGATGGAGTTGTTGATGGCGGCGTTGATGTCGTTGATCGGGGTGCCGTCGCCCAGCTGGACGATGCCCTCGCGGTCATACGACGCACCGAACATGGCCTTGCCGACCTCGTGCATGCCGCACTCGGACAGACCGCCGATGCCCAAGATCTCGCCCTTGTGCAGCTCGAGCGACACGTTGTCGAGCGAGCCGGGGACGGAGACGTTCTGCATCATGATCGCGATCTCGCCCTGGGGCTCGGTCACATAGTTCGGGTAGTCGGTACGATAGTAGTTATCGCCCATCTCGCGGCCGACCATGAGGGTCTTCAGACGGTCCTCGTCCACGTCGGACGCGTTGATGGTGGTGATGTAGTCACCGTCGCGCAGGATGGAGATGCGGTCGGACATCTCCAGGACCTCGGCCATGTCGTGCGAGATGAAGATGACGCAGTGGCCCTTGGCGCGCACGTCGCGCATGACCTCGAACAGCTTCTCGCGGCCGTCCTGGGACAGGGCCGTGGTGGTCTCGTCAACGACCAGGATCTTCGGGTCGAACCACGTGGACTTCAAGATCTCGATGATCTTGCGCTCCTCGAAGTTGTAGTTCTCGATCGGCGCGGTGGCGCGGACCTTGGACAGGCCGAAGCCGTCGAGCAGCTCCTGGGCCTTCTTGTTCATGGCGGCGGTGTTCTTGATGCCGTACTTCATGAAGCGGCCCTCGTCGCCGAGGAACAGGTTCTCGGCCACGGTCAGGCCGTTCAGGGTGCCGAGCTCCTGGACGATGACGGCCACGCCGTGGTGGTTGCCGTCGACCTGGTTCTTCGGGGCGATCTGCTCGCCGTCCAGGGTGAACGTGCCGCTGCCGATGGGCAGGATGCCCGTCAGCATGTTGGTGAACGTGGACTTACCGGAGCCGTTCTCGCCGATCAGGGCGTGGATCTCGCCCGCGTAGAAATCGAGGGACACCTCTTTGACGGCGTGCGTGGGGCCGAACTTCTTATCGATCTTCTCTGCGTGAAGCAGCAGCTTGCTCTCTGCCATGGTGGTTCCCTCCTTTACTTAACGACAGCGCCCTTGATGCGCTTGACGGTCAGGGTAACGACGATCAGCAGCGTGGCGCCGGTGACGACGTTGTTGATGGTCGTGGGCATGCCGAGGGCAACGAAGCCGGCGAACATCATGGAGATGATGAGCTCGCCGATGACGATGGCGACGACAGGATGGCCGTACTTCTTGAAGGCCAGACCGAAGAATGCGCCCATGAGCGGCGTGAAGTTCAGGGACTGGGAGAGCATGTTGGTCATGGGCGTCTGGGCGGTGCCGTAGCCGATATACAGAACGGCCATGACGCCCACGAAGCCAGAGCACAGGATGAACGCGATGAACTTGTACTTGTCGACGTCCACGCCCATGTTCTTGGCGGTGAGCTCGTTGGTGCCGATGGCGTTGATGTAGGTGCCGACCTTCGTGTACTTCAGGATGAAGCCGCACAGCAAAAACGCGATGAGCGCCAGGATGACGTTGTAGGGGTAGGAGCCGAACATGTTGAACTCAGAGCTCAGACGGGTGCCGGCCCAGTTGGAGGCGAACACGGAGAAGCTCTCGTAGATCAGCGAGAGGCCCGTGGTGACGATCAGAGACGGGATGCGCAGGACCGTGTAGGCAAGGCCGTTGAAGAAGCCCAGCAGGATGCCGCACAGGACCGGGGCGACGACGAGGCCCACGACGCCGAACATCTGGCTGAAGCCGATGGACAGCAGGCAGGACAGCACGAGGACGGAGCCGATCGAGAAGTCCCACAGGCCCTGGGTGACGATGAAGTACATACCGCAACCGCCGACGGCGTAAATCAGCGCGCTCTGCAGATAGGTCATGATCTGCTCGGGCGAGCCGAACGTCTCGGGGCGCAGCACCTTGAAGATGGCCCAGCAAAGAAGCGTGAGGATGACGAGGAAGCCCACGCCAAACCACTGACTCTGCTGGAGTTTCTTGATTGCGTCCATACACCTCTCCTTCCAATGGTGTTGAACTCGGTGTTGACAACCCGAAAAACAGGGGACAAGCCCCGGCAAGGGTACTTGCCCCCCGTTTCAGGAAGATGGCACGAATGGGTGCTATGCGCCGTGGCGCTCCATAACGTCGTCGATGGACAGCGACGTGGCGGCGTTGGCCAGATCGTCGTAGCTCATATCGGCAAGCTCGGCGATTTCGTCGTCGTTGTACGGGTCGTCGTCGACGAAGTACTTCTCGTAGTTCTCGTACTCGGCCACAGAGGACACGAAGACGTACGGGAACTGGATGTCCTTACCGAACTCGCCCTGGACGGGGACGTAGTCCTCCTTGCCGCGGATCGCGTTGTAGACGAGCAGCAGCGCGTACAGCGGGTCGCAGAAGTGGCCGCCGGACTCGCAGTACATACCGCCGGTCTCGAGCTGCTCCTTGAGGTCCTCGAGGAAGTCGGTGGAGGCGACGCGGATGGTGCCGGTGAGGTTCATGTTGGCGAGCTGGCCGATGGAGCCGACCAGCGGGTCGCCGCCGCCACCGGCGACGATCAGGGCGTCCATGTCAGGGTTGTTGTTCACGAACTGCTGCGTGACCTTGGCGCCCTCGGAGGAGGAGGTGTTGGCGTACACCGGCTCGGTCATGGTAACGGGATCATCGGGATGCTCCTCGTTCCACTTGTCGACACCGTTCTGGTAGCCGATCCAGCGCTGCTGGAAGGTGGCGTCGCCGACGGTCCAGGCCTCGAGGCAGATGTTGCGGGCGCCCTTCTGGATGCCCTCGTAGGCGTCGGGGTTGTCCATGGTCAGCAGCTCGACGAGCTTCTCGCCGTTGCCGACCTCGTCCTCGTGGACAGCGCCGACGTAGTACTGGGAGTTCTCAGCGGTAGCGTAGACCTCGGGGCTGTTATCCTGGCTGATGATGCGGTAGAACTGGGCCAGGTAGACCATGTTCTGATCGCAGGTGGAGATAGCGGCCTGCATCTCGGAGTCAGCGGAGTTGCAGACGATGATGCCCTGGCAGCCGGCGGCGCAGAGGGTCTCGATGGAAGCGGTGACCTGCTCGGAGACATGGCCCTGGTCGACGTAGGACAGCTCGACGCCGAGGATGCCCGCGGCCTTGTCGAGGATGTTCTTGGACAGGGAGCCCAGAGCGTCCGTGGAGCTCCAGATGGAGACGCCGATCTTGATGTTCTCGCCCGAGCCGCCAGCGCTGGAGCCGGAACCGCCGGCAGCGCCGTTGTCGCAGCCCGCAAGCGCGCCCGCAGTCAGACCGAGACCGGCCGTAGCTGCGCTCAACTTGACGAAGTCGCGCCTCGAAACCTCTTTCATGGAATACCCCTTCCATACACCCCAGCGCGCTCTCCCGCACGCCGGAAAACTTTAGGCCTTGCAGCCTGTATGCCTAATGGGCGTCTCCGCCCGATCGGTGAGGATGTTTGCTGAACGAACGCTTAATAAACATTAACCAAACAGTTCACCAAACATCGACAAAACATTTATATGACGATGACCGTTTATTGTGGTGGTCCAACCTGTGAACGGTAGCAATCCGTTGGCGAACGGCATTTGAAATTTGCCACTTTAAGAAGGTCATTTGTTGAGCACCTCCGAAAGCATCAGCGATGGATTGCACCGCTCGCGCCATCCGATTACCGGCAAAACTGTTTACCTACCGTTCACAGGAAGCTAAACGGCTTTCGAACTGTTTGGCTTAGTTTGGGAGTACACTGCCAAGTGTTTAGTAAATGTTTTGTTCTCGGGAGGCCCCATGCCGTCCTCGAAGATAAGCGTTCGCGAGATCAGCCGCCGGACGGGTTACTCCCCCGCCACCGTCTCCAACGCCCTGAACAACAAGCGCGGCGTGAGCGACCAGACCGCCTCGGAGATCAAGCGCGTGGCGGCCGACCTCGGGTACCGCCGCACCACGAAGCTCCGCCAGGTCCAGTTCGTCATGGGCCGCAACTCCGGACGCATGCTCGACGAGGGCTCGTTTCGCGTCGCCGTGGTCAACGGCGTCGAGGAGGAGGCGCGCAACCACGGCCTGACCGTCTCCTACACCACCGTCGAGCTCGCCGACTGCGCGGCGCGCGAGCACGAGCTCGCCAAGATCATGGGCGACCCGACCTCCGGCATCATCCTGCTCGGCACCGAGATGACGCAAAACGACTACGACCTGTTCGCCCACTGCCCCGTGCCGCTTGTGCTCGTCGACGGCCAGAGCGACAACCATTTCATCGAGTCGATCCTGTTCTCCAACGAGGGGTCGGCCTACCGCGCCGTGCGCTACCTCGTGCGCATGGGGCACCGCCAGATCGGCTATCTCGCCGGCAAGCTGCGCATCCGCAACTTCCCGCTGCGCGAGCGCGGCTACGAGCGCGCGCTCGCCGAGGTCGGCGCGGTGCCGCAGGACAAGTTCCGCGTGTCGCTCGGCACCGACAAGATGGAAAGCGCCTACCGCGACATGCTCGCCTGGCTCAAGACGGATCCCGAGCTGCCCACGGCGTTTTTCGCCGAGAACGACGCGCTGGCCGTCGGCGCCATGAAGGCGCTTGCCGAATGCGGCTACGACATCCCCGGCGACATCTCCATGGTCGGCTTCGACGACGTCGAGTTCGCCAGCATCGTGCACCCGGGGCTGACCTCGGTGCACATCCCCCGCACCGACCTCGGCCGCATCGCGGTGCGCAAGCTCATCGAGCAGGTCGAGCACCCCAAGGCCTACACCTGCGTCACCCACATGAGCACGACCTTCATCGAGCGCGAGAGCGTCCGCTCCCTGCTATAAGGCCACGGGCCCCTGTGCAAATCGGGGACGTACCTTCCGCGTGCATGTATGCACGCGGAAGGTACGCCCCCGATTTGCACTGCCTGCTGGCCGCGTCACTCCACGGTGACGCTCTTGGCGAGGTTGCGCGGTTGATCGACGTTGCAGCCGCGCATGAGGGCGACCTCGCGGGCGAGCAGCTGCAGCGGCACGCTCGCCGTGATCGCCGAGAACGCGTCGCGGACGGGCGGGATGTAGATCACATGGTCGGCAATCCGCTTGATGTCCTCGTCGCCCTCGGTCGCCAGCGCGATGATGCGCGCGCCGCGGGCCTCGCATTCCTTCAGATTCGATACGACTTTGTCGTACGTCGGGCTCTTGGTCGTCACCGCGATCACCGGGAAGCCCGGCTCGATCAGGGCGATCGGCCCGTGCTTCATCTCGCCCGCCGCATAGGCCTCGGCGTGCAGGTAGCTCACCTCTTTGAGCTTGAGCGCGCCCTCGTAGCTGATGGCCGCGCCCATGCCGCGCCCGACGAACAGCGCGGACTGCGCGCCCTGGCATGCGCACGCCGCCTCGTGGATGGCGTCGAGCTGCGTGTCGAAGATGCGCTGGATCTGCGCAGAGGTGTCGCCCAACTCGTGGAACAGCATGCGGACCTGCCCGGTCGTCAGACGGCCCTTCGCCTGCCCGAGCAGCAGCGCCAGCAGCGTCAGGCTCACGATCTGACCGATGAAGCTCTTGGTCGAGGCGACCGCGATCTCCTTGTTGGCCTTGGTGTAGATGACGCCGTCGGATTCTCGCGCCACCGGGCTGCCGATCACGTTCGTGATGCCGAACACTTTGGCGCCCTTGATGCGCGCGTCGCGGATGGCGGCGAGCGTGTCGGCCGTCTCGCCCGACTGCGAGACCGCGACCACGAGCGTCGACGGCGTGATGATGGGGTCTCGGTAGCGGAACTCGCTCGCCGCCTCGACCTCGCACGGGATGCGCGCCCAGCTCTCGATCAGGTTCTTGGCGATGAGGCCCGCGTGGTAGCTCGTACCGCACGCGATCACGTAGATGCGGTCGATCACATTGAGCTCCTCGAACGACAGGCCCAGCTCGTCGATATCCAGTTCGCCGTTGGGTGCGAGGCGGCCCACCAAGGTGTCGCGCACCACGCGCGGCTGCTCGTAGATCTCCTTGAGCATGAAGTCGGGATACCCGCCCTTTTCGGCCATATCGATATCCCAGTCGATATGGGTGACCGCAGGCTCGATCCGCCGCCCCTCGGCGTCGGTGTACTCGATGCCCTCGGGCGCAAGCCGCGCGAACTGGCCGTCCTCGAGCACCACCACGTCGCGCGTCGCGTCGATGAGCGCGATGACATCGGACGCCACGTAGCTGCCCCGCTCCCCGCGCCCGACCACGATGGGGCTGTCCTTTCGCGCCACCATGATGACGCCGGGCTCATCGGCGCACACCGCCGCCAGGCCATAGGCACCCACCACGTGCACGCACGCCGCCCGCACCGCCGCGGCGAGGTCGTGCGTCGTTGCGTAGGCCTCCTCGATCAGGTGCGCGAACACCTCCGTATCGGTCTGGCTCGAGAACACGTGCCCGCGCGCCTCGAGGTCGGCGCGCAGCTCGGCGAAATTCTCGATGATGCCGTTGTGTACCACCGCGATGCGCCCGTCGCAGCTCGCGTGGGGATGCGCGTTGGCGACCGACGGGACGCCGTGCGTGGCCCACCGTGTGTGGCCGATACCGCAGGTAGATGCGTCATCCCTTTGCGCAAGCTCCGACTCGAGGCCCGCGACCTTGCCGACGCGCCGCACGATGTCCACCACGCAGCCGTCGCCCTCTGCGCGCTCGAGCGCCACGCCCGCCGAATCGTAGCCGCGGTACTCCAATCGCTTCAGGCCGGTGATGAGGACGTCTTTCGCCGTATCGAGACCGGTGTAGCCGACAATTCCGCACATAGCCGAATCCTTTCGGTTCATCCCGAGGGGGCGCGCCGCGCGTCGCGTGGAAAAGCCGACCAACGCCTCCCGAGGGGGTTTATCACGCCTGACAGCTCATTGTATGGGACGCGCGCCCGTCTCTTGCCAACTGGTACCTTATGTAACATACCAGTAACGTAATGGGTTGTTTGGGGACGGGTTCGTTCCAACCCATCGGCCGCCTACGCGGCTGCCGATGGGTTGGAACGAACCCGTCCCCAAACAACCCATTAAAGCGCTTCAATACCGGTCGTGATACACTGCTCTCGGCACTATGAAACGAAAAGAGGCTCAGATGGCAAAGGTGACGATCGGCGATGTGGCCCGCGAGGCGGGCGTCGCGCTCGGCACGGTATCCAACGCCCTCAACCATCCCGAAAAGGTGCGGCCCGAAACGCTCAAAGCGGTCAACGACGCCATCAGGCACCTGGGCTACGCCCCCAACCAGAGCGCGCGCCTGCTTGCAGGCGGCAGAAACCCCACGTTCGGGCTGGTGCTGCCGCGCCTCAGCCACGGCCTGAGCCTGCAGATCGCGAGCGGCGCGAGCGTCGAGGCGAACCGGCAGGGCTACGGCCTGCTTATCGCCAACGCCGACAACGACGAGGCGCTCGAGTCGCGCTACACGCGCTACTTCATGGGCACGCAGATGTCCGGCGTGCTCGTGCAGGCGCCCTCCTCGGATGCGGCCCTTCCCGCCGTCCAGCCGGGGCGAATCCCCGTGGTCTTCCTCGACGCCATCAGCGATGAGCCCGGCTTCTTCGTCGCCGCCGACCATCGCGAGCAGGGAGCTCTGCTCGCCGATCACGCCATCGGCCTGGGCGCGCAACGCGTCGCCGTGCTCGGCCGCGCGGAGTCGCCGCAGGACCGGCGCCGCCTCAACGGCATCTGCTCCATCATGGAGCGCTATCCCGATGTCGCCCTCACCGTGCTCGACAGCGGCAACGTCGACCTTGCGCTCGATGGCTACGAGCTGGGGCAGAAGCTCGCCGCGCTGCCGGCCGCCGAGCGCCCCGATTTCATCATCGGCCTGTCCGACGTGCTCGCCTGCGGCGCCATCGAGGGCATCGAGGCGGCGGGGCTCGCGGTGCCCGAAGACATCGCGGTGGCCGGCTGCGACGGCAACCCTCTGGCATGGAGCGGCAGCGTCCCGCTCACCACCTGCGCGCCCACGGGCTACGAGCTGGGACGTCGCGGCGTGCATTTCCTGATCGAGCAGATCCAGGCGGCGAAATCAGGCGAGGCCTACGCCGAGCTGATGGCCGAAAACCATCAGGCCCTGGTGAAGCCCTTCATGCTGACGCGCGCGAGCACCGTCGGGGCGACACCGTTCCAGGTGTCAGACGCCATCGGCCTGAACCTCGGCACCTTCCTGTAGCACGGCGCGCATGGGCCGGCATGAAGACGGGCATGACATGCCGCGGACAACGACGAGGAGGACCCGTGGAATCTCAACTTGACCAGCTTGTCGCCCTGCTCGACTCCTACGGCCGCGTTTCCGTGGGCTACTCGGGCGGCGTCGACAGCGCGTTTCTCGCCGCCGTCTGCGCTCGGCACCTGCCCGATCGCGCCGCGCTCATCCATCTGGTGAACCCCTTCATGGGCACACCCGAGCGCGCGGCCTACGAGCGCGACGCCCGGCGATTCGGCCTGCCCGTCTTTGAGATCGCCATCGACCCGCTGTCCGTCCCCGAGGTCGCCGCCAACCCCAAGGACCGCTGCTATCACTGCAAGCGCGCCGGCTTCCGGAGAATCGTCGCCACGGCGCGCGAGCGCGGCTTTGATGTCGTCGTCGACGGCAGCAATGCCGACGATGCGGGCGACTTCCGCCCCGGCATGCGCGCGCTGGCAGAGCTCGACGTGCGCTCGCCGCTCATGGAGACCGGCTGGCACAAAGCCGAGGAGCGCGAGATGCTCAAACGCTGGGGGTTCGAGGTGTGGAACATGCCGGCGGGCGCCTGCCTGGCGACGCGCATCCCCTGCGGGGAGCCGCTCGATACGGGCAAGATCGAGCTTGTCCGCGCATGCGAGGACGCGCTGCACGGCCGCGGCTTGAAGCAGGTTCGCGTCCGCCTCGTGGCCGGCACGGTACGCATCGAGGCGTCTGACGAGGATCTCGCCGAAGCATGCGCGGCAGAAGGCGCCTCGCTGCCCCGAGGCATCCTCGATTCGCTGCGCGACGCGGGCGCCGTCAGCATCGACCCCACCTGGCACCGCTACGCCCACGGCAGCATGAACGCCTGATACTTCTATGAGACGGGTCATTTGCCCACTCGCGCGAGCGTGAATGAGCCGCGCGAAGCGAGCCGCAAGGCCGCTTCGATCCACCCTGCTACAGCCAGCTGCGAGGCTCCATCACGACCATGCCGCCCGCGATGGCCGTCAGGTCGTCATCGTCGAGCTCGCCCTGGATCTTGTCCAAATCGTCGATCCCCGAACCGTTCCATGCGGGCGCCGCAGGCACCCTCTCGGGCTCGGGCGCCGCCCAGTGCTTCACGATACGCACCTCGTTCGCGCCATCGACGCGCCGGTAGAAGCACTCGTCCATAAGGCCTTTCACCATCACGATGCCAAGGCCTCCGATCGGTGCCTCCTCGACGCTGTCCGCCTTCAAGGGCCGCGCCGCCGCATAACTGAACGGGTCGAACGGGACGCCCCAGTCGGTAAGCGTCACCGTGACCGCGCGCGCATCGCCGTCGACAGTCACGGACAGCTCGATATCGCCGACCGACGCGTACGCATAGGAGGCGACGTTGACGAACAGCTCCTCCACGGCGATGCGGATGTCGTTTTTGACCTTGAGCGGGACACCGTCCACGCGATCGAGCACGGCGACCAGCACATCCTGCGCGATCTCCTCGTTGGCCATCACCGCTTTCAGGCGGCAGCGATCATGCGCAAGGGACGTGTCGGCAGGAGCGTCCGCGGCGGCATGCGTTGCGTCGTGCGACAACGAGCTTGCATCCATGGCGGTCCCTCCTGCATAGGGCGCACGGGCGCCCGATATGTATCCCATGTTCTCCTTCACAAGGATACGTAAAAATGCTCCCGCACATCCGACAAAAAGAGCAGAAGGCGCGATTTTGGGAATAAATATCCCGTCCGAAAGGGACCCTATGCGGCCTTTCTCTCGCCGTGAGAGGCATTCACTCTCCCATCGCGAGCTTTCACTCCGCTTAACCATGCGGGAACACGGCGCGCGTATAATATGGCAATCGGCTCGGGTATACCCTGATGCCGCATGGAGCCAGACGACCGTCGGGGGTATCTCATGGCAGCACATACGTCGTCATATGACGCGTCGCATCGCACGCCTGGCGACGCTGCGCCCGCAAGCAGCACAGGCGCGCTCCAGCGTGAGCCCCTCGAGCAGCTCCCCGCAATCGTCGAGCGCGTCATCGCGTCCTATTACGCCAAGGACTACCAGCCCCTGCTCGACCGTGCGACGAGCGACTGCATCTTCATCGGCGCGGGCAACATGGTCTTCAACGGCCGAGACGACATGCTCCGCCAGCTGCCCGAGGTCGAGACCGCGCCCTCGATCTTCCTGCGCAACGCGCGCTTCGGCTTCGTCGGCCGTCCCAGCGCCGACGCGACGGACGCCACGGTATACGGCACGTACCGCCTGTTCACCGGGGCGCGCGAGCCCATTCTACTCGCGGCCAAACAGCGCATCACCGTCTGCTGCTCGCTGGTCGACGGCATCTGGAAGGCATACCACGTCCACTCCTCCAACGAATGGAACGAGCTGGTGGGTGAAGACGTGTTCCCGCTGCAGGTCAGCATGGAGACCTACGCGTACGTGCGCGGCATCCTGCAGGCGGGCCAGCGCGCGGGCAACCTGCCCACCCGCGTCGCGCTCGGAACGAGCAAGGCGACCCGCTATGTGGACCCGACGCAGGTCCTCTATATCGAAGCCGACGGCAAGCGCAGCACGCTGCACCTTGCCGACGGCGACACGATCACGCTGAACGTCCTGCTCAACGACATCCAGCCCCAGCTCCCGGGTACGTTCTTCCGCGTCCACCGCAGCTTCGTCGTCAACGCCGCCCAGGTAAGCGGCATCCGCAAGTTCACGCTCGAGCTCTCGGACGGCACGCAGATCCCCATCCCCGAGCGCCGTTACAGCATCGTGCGCCGCGAGATGGCGCTGCGCGTCACGGGCGGCCTCGACCCCCAGAAGAGCTGACGACACGGCGCGGAATGAATTGATCAGTGGTTCCCTAAGCCCAAGGACCGTTCATTCATGAATGAACGAGGGCCGTTTCGGCATTTCCGCAGGATTCGATTGTTTGACACCCCTCTTCATTCATGAATGAACGGGACGCGCTCGTCGAGGTGAGGCGCCCCGCCGCCCGGCCGGCTGCGGCATCACGCCCATCCGACCGTGTCCGATGGCAATCTGGAGAGGCAGCGCCCCTTTCATTCCCAAAATCCGCCCGTCTGTTTCCACACGCACGGCGGCACGCCCCGGCATCCTTCATACTTGCTTCTGAATAGCCAATCGCACCGCACCACCCAACCGAGGAAGGATGTTCCATGAAGCGTCCCGAAGGATTCTGGAAGCAGCGCTGCACCTCGCTCATTCGCCGCAGCGCCGTCGCGCTCTCGCTCACCGTCGGCTTCTCGCTCGCCGCGGCGCCCGTCGCAAGCGCCCTCGAGGCGAGCCCGCTGGACAGCCACAACAGCGCGCTCAACTTCGCATCCGACACCACCGGCGTCGACCTGCTCGCCGCAGACGAGCTGCCCGCCTCGTTCGACCTGCGCGATCGCGGCGTCGTGACGCCCGTCAAGAACCAGGGCGTCTGGAGCACGTGCTGGGGATTCGCCGCCGTCGCGGCCGCCGAGACCAGCCTGCTCTCCGATCTCAACACCACGTACGAGCGAACCGGCCTCGACCTGTCGGAACGGCAGCTCGCATATTTCTCGACCACGGCCCTGCCCGACGGCGAGGAAGGCGACCGCCTCTACAACGACCAGGGCGGCGAGGGCATGCACAACGTGCTGCTCGAAAATGGCGATCTTCCCGATGACGAAACCATGGAGGACATCCTCGGT
Source organism: Collinsella ihumii (assembly GCF_030385545.1). Lineage (NCBI taxonomy): Bacteria > Bacillati > Actinomycetota > Coriobacteriia > Coriobacteriales > Coriobacteriaceae > Collinsella > Collinsella ihumii. The sequence continues at coordinate 195,370 of NZ_JAUEIQ010000003.1, forward strand.
TACCAGCCGCAAAGCGCTCCCCTCCTCTATGGCGGCCTCAGCGCATATGCCACCTCGCTCTATTCGTCAGGCATCGGCCCTATCTCCGAGTCGCTCGCTCCCTATCAAAACGACGAGGGCATCCTGCATCCATCGGGGAAGATGTACGCCGCCTCCGGCACCTGGGCGCTCGACGAGAGCCTTCGCCTGCAGACCGGCGCGCAGCTCGAGGAGTCCTTCATGCTCCCGTGCCCCGCCACCTTTGACGAAGACGGAACCTATTCGTACGACGAACGCGCCACCCGCGCCATCAAAGAGCAGCTTACGGAGGGCCACGCGGTCTCGATCGCCCTCTGCGCCGACCAGTCGCACACCGGCGACGAGCTTGCCGCCGACGGCTTCATGAACGCCACGACCTGGGCCAACTACGGCTACGAATATGCGCCGGCGAACCACGCGGTCACCATCGTGGGCTGGGATGACACCTATGCGGCCGAGAACTTCGGCACCCCCGACCCCGAGACCGGCGAGGTCGACCCGTCGCATCGCCCGCCTGCCGACGGCGCATGGATCGTCAAGAACAGCTGGGGCGCCGAGAGCAGCGAGTTTCCGAACCAAGCCAGCTGGGGCGACGACGGCTACTTCTACCTCTCCTATTACGATCAGACGCTCACTATGCCCGAGGCGTTCGTTCTCGACGCCGAGCATCTGGGTACCGACGGGCTCGAGCCGTCCTACACCAACCAGTACGACTACCTCCCGACATGCAAGCAGGGCGCATACAGCGCCACCGAAAGGCTCAGCGGCGCGAACATCTTTGCCGCAGAGGCCCCTCAGGTCATCGACCGGCTGTCCTGCGAGACCGTCAAGCCCAACACCACGGTCACCTACCAGCTGTATCGCCTGAACGAGGGGGCGACCGGCCCCACCGACGGCGAGCTGCTGGTTACACTGAGCGACACCTATGAGTACGGCGGCCACCACCTCATCGAGATCCCCGAGTCGGACCACGACAAAACGCGCATGGCGACCGGCGAGCGCTTCTCGGTCGTCGTGACCGAATACTGCAACGACGACGCGACCTACTACGTCCCCCTGCAGGCTCAAGCCAGCAAGCAGCAGCGCGACGCACAGGTCGCCAGCCTCTACGCCCAGGAAAACGAGACGCATGCGCTCGCGGACAAGGCCGCCGAGAGCATCTCCGAGCGCTATTTCGACGAGCATGAGGGCGCGACAGATGAGGATTATCAGGCCTGGGCGCAGGAAAACGCACAGGCCATCCAGGACGAGATCGACGACTACGTCACCGTGCAGATCGAGGCGATGGCGCCCGTCTATGGGCAAAGCGTCATCAACCGGGGGGAGAGCTTTGTTTTTGACAGCGAGGAGGTACTCGACTGGAACGATGCGATCGCCGATTTCCTCACCGAGGAGGAGCTCGCGCTGTGGGCCTTCGACAATCTGCCGTACAAGGCCTATGGCACCGCAGTCGAGCCGCCGTTTGCCGACATCCCCGCCGACGCGTGGTACTTCGAGGCGGTCGAGTACGCCAAGGAGCACGGCTACATGCACGGCTACGACGATACGGGCCTGTTCGACCCCGAAGCCACCGTCACGCGCGAGCAGGCGGCGTGCGTCATGTACAACTGGCTCGGCAACGGCGCCAAGGTCGAAGCCGCCGACCTGGACGACGTCGTGCAGGGCACGTACTACAGCGACGCCGTCAACTGGGCCGTCAAGAACAAGATCATGAACGGCTACGGCAACGGCACCTTCGGCGTGGGCGACTCGCTCACCCGCGAGCAGTTCGCCTGCATTCTGGCCAACGCGCTCTCCGCCGAGCCCGGGGATGTGGGGGCGATCGAGGGCATGCTCGGGGCCGACCGGGTTTCCGACTGGGCGGAAAGCGGCGTCGCCTGGGCGGTCGAGCACGGCGTCATGAACGGCGTCGAGACCGAGGACGGCCAGCGCGACCTGCAGCCGCAGGCGAGTGTGAGCCGCGCACAGATCGCCGCGTTTGTCATGAACTTCCTGGAAAGCGGTGTCGCATAGCGCGTATGAGCGGGCGGCCCCACAGGGCCGCCCCGGTGCAAATTGGGGACGTACCTTCCGCATGCACTCTTGCACGCCATAGCGTGCAAGAGTGCATGCGGAAGGTACGTCCCCAATTTGCACCGGGGCGGACGCGTCGGCAGTTGTCTTCTCGGCGTGAAGAAAACGTAAGGCCTTCCTGATACTTTGACTTCCACCGCGATTTGGCAGAGCCCTTGCGGTATCGTGAGCGCGGCCAAAACGTGGCCGGGAAACGCTGACCAATTTCTTTCGCGCCCGGCGGCGCCGTGATGAGACGGATACGGACAACGATGCGGCAAGGCTGCGCCCGTGCAGCCCGAACGCGCAAGCGCTCGCACAAGAGCGGCTGTCACGAAAGAGATTGCTCAACAGTTCCTCAAGTTACCGCAACGGAAGGGGGCATCCATGGTCGAGTGCTTCATGACCGGACTTGATGGCATCACAACGAAAATCGATTCCCCGGAACCCGGGTGCTGGGTCAACGTCGTCAATCCCTCACCCGACGAGGCTTCATGGCTCGAGAGCACCGTCGGCATCGTGCCGGAATTCGTGCGCTCCGCCCTCGACGAGGAGGAGACCTCGCACATCGACTACGACGAGGACGTCAACCAGACCCTCGTCATCGTCGACTACCCGAGCGCCGAAGACGTCGAGGACATGCAGGATCCCTCGATGCTGCAGTACACCACGCTGCCCATCTCGATCATCTTTCTGCGCAACCAGAACATCATCGTGACGGTCAGCCTGCAGGAAAGCCCGATCGTGCAGGATATGGCCTCCGGTCGCGTCCGTCAGGTCAACACCCGCATGCGCACGCGCTTTTTGCTGCAGATGCTGCTGCGCATCTCGCAGAGCTACCTGGTGTGCCTGCGCCGCATCGACCGCCTGTCGACCAAAACCGAACAGCACCTCTACGGCTCCATGCGCAACGAGGAGCTGCTGCAGATGCTGTCGCTCGAGAAGTCGCTCGTCTACTTCTCCACATCGCTCAAATCCGCCGAGGTCACGCTTAACAAGATCATGCACGGCCACATGATCACCCTCTATGAGGAGGATCAGGACCTCATGGAGGACGTCATGATCGAGGTCCATCAGGCCCAGGAGATGTGCAACATCTACAGCAACATCCTGTCGGGCACCATGGATGCCTACGCGAGCGTGATCTCCAACAACCTGAACATCGTCATGAAGGTGCTGACGGTCATCACCATCGTGATGGCCATCCCCAACATCGTCTTCGGCTTCTACGGCATGAACGTGGGCCTGCCGTTCGAGGGCCTCCCCTTTGTGGACTCGTGGCTGTTCCCGACGCTGCTGGCCGTTGCGGCCTGCCTGGTCGCGGCCTACATCTTCAAGCGCAAGGGGCTTTGGCGCTAGGCCGCTGCCTTCGCGGCGACCGGCGCGGGCGGCGCGGCCGGGCCTCACCCATCCATGGAATCGGCTCGGAGATGCTGCGGCGTTTGCGCGTCCGTGGTAGAGTTGCTTCCAAATGAAAGGAGCACTTGTGACATCTCTGTGCCAGCGCGCCGGTGCCGTCGCGGCATCTGCGGCTTTTGCCCTCGCTCTCGGCGGCGCCTTCGCCCAGCCCGCGTGGGCCAGCTCGTTTATCGACGTTCCCGCAGGCCATTGGGCCGAAATCTCCGGTGTGATCGACGATGCCGTCGAGCAGGGCATCATCAAGGGAGACAACGGGTACCTGCGCCCTGACGACCAGGTCACGCGCGCCGAGGTCGCCACGATGCTCATGCGCATCGCCGGCGTGTCCGCAGGCGAGTTCCCCGATATCAACGAGACCCCGTTCGTCGACCTCGCCGACGGACAGTGGTACACCGCCCCCATCAACTGGGCCTACGAGGCCGGCGTCATCAGCGGAACCCGAGGCTACGTGCGCCCCGAGGCCGCCGTCTCCCGCGAGGAGCTCGCGTGCATGCTCGGCAACTTCATGACCAGCGTCACCGGGACCTCCCTGAGCGGCGACGCATCCTGCCTGAATGCGTATTCCGACCGCGGCTCGATCAACAGCTGGGCGCTCCAGAGCATGGTATGGGCCGTCGACTCCGGCATCCTGGGCGGCAGCGCGCAGCTGATGCCGACGGCGAGCGCGAGCCGCGCCGAAGCCGCCAAGATGCTCGTCGTGTTCAACGGGATTCTGGACGATTTCGAGAACGCGCCCGCGGATGACGACATCATCGACGGCTCCGTTGGAGACGATACCAGCGCGGTCGGCACCGCTGCGGTCGAGCTCGCGCTGCAGTACGAGGGCTTCCCGTACGCATACGGCGGCGACTCGCCCGAGGAGGGTTTCGACTGCTCCGGCCTGGTCTATTACGTCTACAGCCGTCTGGGCTACACCCTGCCGCACGGCTCGAACAGCCAGCTCGACTACTTCAGGGAGCATGCGACCCGCTTTGTGACCGACGAGGACGACCTGCACTACGGCGACGTCGTCTTCTTCCCCGGTCACGTGGCGTTCTACGTGGGCGACGGCATCTGCTTCGGCGCCCGCAAGCCCGGCACGCCGGCAAGCGAGTGCCCCATGTACGCCTTCGGCGAGTTCCTGGGCGGCGGGCAGCTGTAAAGCGGCCGCCCGCGCCGCCTTCGCTCAGCCGCGCGCCACGAGCGGGGCATCCGTCTCGCCTGCACATCCATCGGTATCGATATCCCCGCCCTCGAGCAGCAGGGCGATATCGGCATGGAAGGCCAAGCCCTCCGAGGAGAGCTCCAGCTCCCCTCCGGTCACGGCGATCGACGCATTGGTGTGCAGTGCGTCGCGCTCGGCATCGACGGCAAGCGCACCGCCCGTCACCAGCAGATTCGATTCGGTGCTGATACCGTCATCGCCCGCAGAGAGCACCACCGACCCGCCGGAAAGGTAGGCGAACCCGGTCTCGGGATCGTCCTCGTCCTTCACATGGATGCCGTCCTTGCCGGAAGATACCGCCAGCTCGGTCCCCTCGCCCACGCGCACGCTCTTGCGCGCCTTCACGCCATGCCGGGATGCGGTCACCGCGAAGCTGCCGCCGCAGAAGGCGAGGTCGCGGTTGCATACGATGCCGTGCCCCGCGGGCGAGCTCACCGTGAGCGCGCCCGACCCGTTGAACGTGAGGTCGCGGCGCGAGAAGACCGCACCGTCCACGTTCACGTCGTCGACGGCCTGGAAGGCGCCCTCGCTCACAAGCATGCTCTCGCTGCCCTGCTCGAGCGTGACGTACACCTTGTCAGCCTCAAGCACGAGCAGAGCGGCCGAGCTCGAACTTGTCACCCGTGCGCCGTCGAGCACAAGGTGCACCTTGGCGTCCTCGGGCACGTCGACGACGATCGAGCCGTCCTGCAGCATCCCGGAAACACGATAGGTCCCCGCCTCCCGAATCGTGATGACCGATCCGGACGTGTCGACCGCCTCGTCCGAGCACGTCGCCCCCGCGCCGTCCAGCACGATATCGACGACCTCGTCCGCCGCAAAGGAGGCATCCCGGTCGCGTTCTGAGAACATCTTGTCGTCGGTGGCGTCGCGAACCTCTGAGCGAAGGGCCTCGAGCACCTCCTTCTCGGCAGCAGAGCTCTGCTGTTCGATGGCGGGCGCATCGGTTGCTGCAGACCCGGCGACGTCGCTGCCGGAGCAGCCGGTCAGCAGCGCAAGCGACGCCAACGTGATCGCAATCGCACGCGTCCCCTTCATGCGCGCTCCCCTCCTGCCATGAGGTACCATATCCGTCGAGGAGGAACCATGACCGATCTTGCCGAACCCCCTGTTATCCATCCTAGCGCATTCGTCGCCGAGGGAGCTGTCATCACCGGCGACGTGACGCTGGAGCGCGATGTGAGCATCTGGCACAACGCCGTGCTGCGCGCCGACTGCGACCGCATCGTCGTCGGTGCTGGCAGCAACATCCAGGACGGATGCGTCGTCCACGAAGATCGCGGCAAGCCCGTGGTCATCGGGCGCGACGTGACCGTCGGACACGGGGCGATCATCCACGGCTGCACCATCGGTGACGGCACGCTCGTCGGCATGGGTGCCATCGTGCTCAACGGCGCGCAGGTCGGGGCGGGATGCACCATCGGAGCGGGCGCGCTCGTCACGCAGGACACCGTCATCCCCGACGGCTTCCTGGCGTTCGGAAGCCCGGCGCGCGTCGTCCGCAAGCTCACCGAACAGGAGCAGGAAGCCAATATCCGCGGCGCCCGCCGCTATGCCGAGGAGGCGCGCCTCCTGCGGGATGACGAAGGGCGCTGATCCGCCCGCCACAGCGCATATCGGGGGACGTACCTTCCGCATGCAAGGGGCGCGCCGAAAGCGCGCCCCTTGCATGCGGAAGGTACGTCCCCCGATATGCACCGGTCCCCTAATCGACCTCGGCCTGATCCTCCAGATAGGCGTCGAGGCGGTCCTCGACGTTTTCCTGCAGGTTGCGGTAGAAGAACTGATAGTCGTACAGGTGGTAGACACCGTCCTCGAAGATCGAGAGGCCGGCAGGATACTCGTCCTCGGACACATCGGGCACCTTGAGCGCGCCGCGCTCCTCGTCGATATAGGCGCCGGTCAGCTGATCGATCTCGCTCGTGATCTCCCCACTGTAGTCCGTGAAGCACGCGCCCTCGTTCAAGCTCCTGTCGGCGGGCGTGCCGTCCGTTTTCCAGTTCAACGGGTTGATGGCAAACGTCTTGGTCCCCTCGGGAACCAGCAGCGAACCGTCCGTCTCCGGGGATTCGCTGTTGAACGATACGATCACGCCGGTATCGTCCTCGCCCTGCGCCATCTCGAGCTGCGGGTACTCATCCGCCTCATCGGCAGTTACGCGCCAGCCGATGGCGTAGCAGGCAACAAGCTGGTCTTGCAGCCCCTTCTCGTCAAAGCGGTCCTTCATGAGGCGGATGCACATGTCGGCACCCTGCGAGAAGCCCGCCAAGATGATGGGCCTGCCATCGTTGTAGTGCTCGAGATAATACTCGAACGCCGCCTCGACGTCCCGGTAGGCGATCTCCAGATAGGGCTCGCGCTCTTCCTCGGGCAATTCGTAGACGTTGAGCCCGATTTGCCGATAGTACGGCGCAAAGAACCGGTTGTCTTCTTCGGTGCCATCCTGGTCGTAGATGCCCTTTTCCATGTTGATGGCGCCGACGAAGCTCTCCTTGGTCTCCTCGTCGTCAAGCGGCATGTTGTTCGCGTCGTCTTCGCCCGCATAGACCGACGGGCAGACGAAAAAGACGTCCGCATCCCTTCCCGCAACATCGGTCTCCAGATACGCCCAGTTGCCGCTCTCCGCGTAGTCGGTCACGACGGGCGCGGACGTGCCGCAGCCGGCCGCGAACAGGCACGCGCCCACCAGCGCCATGGACACCGCAGGGAGCTTCAAGCGAAGGCTCGATGATCGCCTGCTAATCCCCTTCATGGACCGCCCCCTCATGCCGGAATGAACAAAGATGACCCCGTCCCGAACCGTTTCATGTTATCCGTTCAGCAGCGCCAGGATATCGTCGCGGCTGAGCGATGTCGAGCGCACGCCCTCGCCCGAAAGCAGGCCTTCGGCAAGCTCGCGCTTGGACTCCTGCATGGCGACGATGCGCTCCTCGATCGTGTCCGCACAGATAAGCTTGTAGACCGACACGTTGCGCTCCTGGCCGATACGATACGCGCGGTCGGTCGCCTGGTTTTGCGCCGCCAGGTTCCACCACGGGTCGTAGTGGATCACGACGTCCGCAGCCGTGAGGTTCAGGCCGACGCCGCCCGCGCGCAGCGAGATGAGAAAGACCGGCGCCTCGCCCGCTTGGAACCGCGCGACCAGACGGCGGCGCTCTTCCTTGCTGGTCGACCCCGTCAGAACAAAGCAGGGGACCTTCGCCTGCGCCAACCGGGTGGCGATGATGTCGAGCATCGAGGTGAACTGGGAGAACAGCAGCACCCGATGCCCGCCGTCGATGGCGCTCGACACCAGCTCGAGGCACATGTCCAGCTTGGCGCTGCCGCCCGCGTAGTCCTCGTAGGCAAGCGACGGGTCGCAGCAGATCTGGCGCAGGCGCGTGAGCTCGGAGAGCACCTGCAGCTTCTTTCTCCCGAACTCCGCCGGCAGCTCATGGGAGATCTGCCGCGCCAGACGGTCTTGATTCGCTTGGTAGAGCTTGAGCTGTTCACCGGCCATGCGCGCGACCAGGATGTTTTCGGTCTTTTGCGGAAGGTCGCACAGCACGTCGGTCTTGAGGCGACGCAGGATGAACGGAGCGACCAGGCAGCGCAGGCGCTCCGTCGCACGCTCGTCCCCGCCCTCGACCGGCCCCTCGTACACCTTGGAAAACGCATCGCGCGAGCCGAGCACACCGGGCATGAGGAAATCGAAGATGCTCCAGAGCTCGGCCGTTCGGTTCTCGATCGGCGTGCCCGTCAGCGCAAAGCGCACACGGGACGGCAGGCGCTTGGCGGCACGAGCGACCTGCGTCGCCGGATTCTTGATGTATTGGGCCTCATCGAGGATGACGCGGGCGAACGCCTCCTGCTCATACAGGTCGACATCGCGCCGCATCAGGTCGTACGAGGTCACCAACACATCGTGATCGCGCGCCGCGGCGATAAACTTGCGGCGCGCCGCCTTGGAGCCCAGCACCGCGATGACGTCGAGCGCCGGCGCGAACCGCTCGAGCTCGCTGGTCCAGTTGTACACCAGCGATGCGGGGCACACCACGAGCGTCGTGGCGCTATCGGCCTTATCCGCCGGAACATCCGCCTTCTCCCCCGCCTCCTTGCGCGCAAGGATATGGGCGATGACCTGCAGCGTCTTGCCGAGTCCCATGTCGTCGGCGAGAATCCCGCCGAAGCCGAAGCGCTCGAGCATCTCGAGCCAGCGGAAACCGTCCTGCTGATAGGGGCGCAGCACGCCGGAAAGGCTCGCCGGCACCTCGAAATCGGCGTCGGCGAACGTGTCGAAGTCGCGAATCAGGGCGCGGAACTCGTCGTTGCGCGACAGGCGCAGGCCCGGCGCGCGCCTGAGCAGACCGTCGACAAACAGCGCTCGGTTGACGGGCAGGTCGCTCACGCCCGCCGCGAGGTCGGTTGCGTCCACCCCCAGCCCGTCGGCAAGCTCGCCCACGGCCGCCACGCCTTCGCCCAGGCGCATGATGTCGCCGTTTTTGAGGCGCACGAACTTCTGCTTTCGCTTGTACGAGGCGAGATAGGCCACAAGATCGGGAGCCGACAGCCCGCTCGTGTTGACGGCGACGTCGAGCAGCCCGCTTGTCACCGTGGCGCGCACCGTCAGATTCGGGCTGTCCTGCACGTGGATGGACCGCAGGCGTTCCGAAAGAAGCACCTCGCCCAGCTCGTCGAGCTCATGCAGCCCCTCCGTCAGCAGGTTATAGAGCAGCTCGTCATCGTCTTCATCGAATCCGGGCAGGTCGCCGGCCTCGATGATGCCGCCCGGGAAGATCGCCTCGACCGCATCCATGACGCGGTATTCGGCGGCGCGGTCGCGAACGGGCTCGGCCGCGCGCACGGTCGATGCCGGCGGCACCCAGCGGATATGCGCGGCCTGACGCTGGGCCTCGCCATACAGCGACGCCTCCCAGGCACCATAGGCGACGGTTGCATCGCAGGTGATGCGGCCGTCATCCAGGCCCACCTTGAACGTGAAGATGGGCTCCGGGGGAACGAGCGCATCCAGCTCGGCCGGCGCCTCCAGATCCGTCGCAGCGCGCAGGGCGGGCAGGATGTCGCGGCAGAATGCCGGCAGATCGTGCTGGGCGACATGGAGCTCGATCTGACACGGCAGGATCTGCGTAAGAAACGCTCCCGCACGCTCCGCGTACTCTGGTGAACAGCGCCACGCATGCTCCTCGTCCAGCAGGTACATCCTGTCGCCCACCGCGAACGGAAAGACCGATTTGGGCGCCTTCAAGCTGCATCCGCCATCGGGCGCAAGCTCCAAACGCGTGTGGATCATCGGATCGCCCGGCTGCACACGAAGCGTGCGCGATGCTCCGCGCGACCCGTACGGGCCATCGTTCGGCTCAAACACGACCGTTGCGCCGTCGAGCAGGTCGAGCATCTCGATCAGGTCGGCTGCGGCCATCGGCAGCTCCTTGATCTCGGTGCCGCTCCCCGCCTCTTGGTACTTCCAGCGCGAAAGGAACAGCGCCCGCTGGCTCGCGGCGACACGCGATACGAGCTTCAGCAGCTCCCGGGCGCGCTCCGTGAACGCCTCGGGCGTATGCGCGAACGACAGGTTCTTGCCATAGGTCACCGTGGAGCCGCTGCGCCATGCATCCACGAGCGCAGAGATGTTCATGACGACATACGTGGCGCTTCCGCTGCGCACGCGCAGCTTGATGCACCAGGTCTGCTCGTTCGACGAATAGATGCTGTCGCGGGCAGGCAGGATGGTGGGCAGCAGCTCGACGGGAGCGGTTGCGCCGCGCGGCGCGCGTCCGAATTCCGATCGAGCACGCCGCGTCCCGGACATGAGGCGAGTCGACTGCTCGTTCAGCAGACGGACGATCTGAGGACTCGTCGGCACCTGTCGCGCTCGACGGGATGCGGGAGCGGAAGCTTTGCGCCCAAGGCGCGACGCGTAGGCGGGACCGACCCCGTTGCGGGCAAGATAATCGAGCACGAGGGCGATCTCATGCTTGCACATGCCGTCATAGTTCTCAGCCGCCGGACAGGTGCAGGAGTAGTCGAGCATATCCCCCGAGTCCGCATCGAGCTGGACATCGGTGCGGTAGCGCTCCCCATGGGAGCCCTCGACACGGCCGGTCAGCGAAACCGTCGACCCAAGCGATCCAGCTACCAGCTCGAACTTGCCAACCGCACCGCCTTTTGCCAGCTGCAACCCCCTGCCGTACGTCGACGACAGCGCGGCCTCCGCACGCAGACCCTCGACAATGCGATCGGCATCCATGGCACGCCCCCTTCCGGTTCGATCCCCACAAACTATACCCGACCGCGCGGACATGCACCTGGGCAAGGCCGTACCGCAACGCGGGTACAATAGGGCGATCGAACAATCGCAACGAACGGAGGCGCCGTGTACAAGGCAAAGCAGATGATCGTGATGCGCCGCGACCTGAAGATGCGCAAGGGCAAGATAGCGGCGCAGGCGGGCCACGCCTGCGTAGAGGCCGTGCTGCTGGCCCTCGTGCGCGATGAGCGCCTTGACGATATCCGCGTGTCGGGGGATGACTGGATCACGCTCACGCCGACACCCATCGCCCTGGAAGACGCCACGTTCGATGTCGAAACCGGCGTGATCAGCGCCGATGCTGCCCTATCTCCCCTCGAGGCATGGTTCTCCGAGGGAGTCGCCAAGGTCTGCGTGTACGTCGATTCGGAGGAAGAGCTTCTCGACCTGCACCGCCGCGCGCAAGAAGCCGGCTTCATCTCGGCGCTCGTGCGCGATGCCGGCTACACGGAGTTCCACGGGGAACCGACCTATACGTGCCTCGCGCTCGAACCGCTCTATCCGGAGCAGGTCGATCCGCTCACCGGGGAGCTGCCGCTGTACTGAGCGGGACCCGCGCGCGGGATGGGCAAAATCGGGCCCGTTCCAAAACCTCTCGTTGCCAAGTTTTCTTGGCAATGCCATACTGAGTTCTGACAAGAAAACTTGGCAATAATGGGAGACAGCATGGACCGGGAAGAGATCCTGTCCCACAGCCGCAAGGACAACCTGCTCCTCGACGAGCGCGACCGCCGCATCGCGGATCAGGCAAGCGTCTGGGGAGCAATCGGCATGGGGACCGTCCTTGTCGCCGTCTTCTTCATCCGAACCGCCAACACAGGCGGAGACCCCTATGACCTGCTCGCGATAGGCTTCGGCTATCTCGCGGCGGCGAATGCGTACAGATGGAGCGTCACCAGGGCGGGGAAAACCTTGCTGGTGGCAATCCTGTACGCCGTCGTCTCCCTGGGATGGTTGTGGCTCTACGCGACCGGAAACTGATGCGCCCATGAAAGAGTCATTGGTTCTGAAGAACCGCCTGAAGGAGGCGCGTGCCGAACGGGGGCTCTCGCAGACGCAGCTCGCCGAGATGGTAGGTGTATCCCGCAACACGATCAGCTCCATAGAGACGGGCCAGTTCAGCCCGACGGCAAAACTCGCCCTGGTCATCTGCATCGCTCTGGACAAGAAGTTCGAGGACCTGTTCTACTTCTGATTGTTACGGCCGGAGCGTCCTTGGAGGACACGTTGGACCGTTATGGCTGCGCTATCGTTCATTGCAACACCGCCGGGACTAGATCGAGCAGATCCACCGGCCAGCTCAGCGAGCTCCGCGTTGCTCCCCTGGAAGCATGTCAGAGCAATGCACGTAGGCGATGTGCGATGTGCCGCATGGCTGATTCCACGCCTCAATACATCCAGTTTATTGGATAGATTTACCAATAAACAGATATTCATCTAGATAGATGGATACAATTAAGATGTCTTCTTTGTTTATCTATTTGGTTGGACAGATTGGACTCGCCCATGACAAACCAGCCGATTATCGTCCCGCGCCCCCAGGCAACCGAATGGCTCCTCCGCTGGAAGGACCGTGACGTCATCAAAGTGGTGACCGGCCTGAGGCGCTGCGGTAAGTCAACCGCGCTCAAGCTGGCCCAGCAAGCCCTTGTCGAGTCCGGCGTGAACGAGGGGTCGATCGTCTCGATCGATCTTGAGCGCATGGGCTTTGCCGCCCCCACCACGCCACAGGAGCTCTATGATTACGCCGTCGCCCGCATCAGCTCCCCAAGCTGCTACGTGTTTATCGACGAGCCCCAGCGCATCAAGGGCTTCGAGCGAGCAATCGACGCGCTGTACGCACGCGAAGACTGCGACGTTTACATCACCGGCTCGAACTCCGATCTGCTCTCGAGCGAGCTTGCCACGCTGCTTACCGGCCGTTATGTTGAGTTCCGGCTCCTGCCGCTCTCGTTCGCGGAGTATCGTGACGCCCGTGCAGCCCTTGCGGACGGCGCGGACGATACCGAGCTGCTCAACCGCTATCTCTCGCTGGGGGGCATGCCGTACGCCTCCCTCCTGCCCACCGAGGACGTGTCTGAATACCTTGACGGCGTGCTCAACACCATCCTCGTCAAAGACGTGGCGACGCGGCACCCCCGCATCAGCATGCCAGTCCTGCGCGCGCTTCTCGCCTTTCTCGCCGATAACGTGGGAAATCGCTTCTCGCTTAAAACGATTGCGGACACGCTGACGGCCAACGGCTCAAAAGTCTCCCCGACCACCGTCGGCGGGTACCTCGACGCGCTCATGGAGTGCTACCTCGTCTTCAAGGCCGACCCCTATGATGCCAAGGGTCGGCGCCTGCTGCAGCAGGGGGGCAAATACTACCTCGGCGACCTGGGCTTCAGGCATCTGCTGCTCGGACGCGACGGCAGCGACCTCGGACACCGTGTGGAAAACGTCGTGTACCTAGAGCTGCTGCGGCGCTACCACACGGCGCGCGTGGGGCGCGTGGGAGATTTGGAGATCGACTTCGTTGCCGAGCGCGAGGGCAAGCCGCATTACTATCAGGTCGCGCTGTCCGTACTGGACGAGGCGACGCTGCGTCGCGAACTGCGTCCACTCGAGCTGCTGGGGGACGCCTACCCCAAGACGCTGCTCACCCTGGACCGCATCGGTGTGACGGACCATAACGGCATTGAGCAGCGCAACCTCGTTGATTGGCTGCTGGAATAGGTTGGGAAGGCGCTCCTCGGCAGCAACGCTGCGGCGCTCGTATAAGACGTGTTCCGGTGCAGACTCGTGAAACTTGAGACGTGAGCGAAGTTGAATGCACGGTCGGACTACGCGGCTGATCCGATCGGCGGCCGTCGGGTAGCGTGCCCGACGGCTGCCGAAGTCGTATACGTACATCCTGATGTATATCCAGGTCTATTGGAACGAAAAAAGCTCGGAGGTCATATGACCTCCGAGCTGCAAGTTCTTGGTCGCGGGGGCAGGATTTGAACCTACGACCTCCGGGTTATGAGTGCCCTTGAACGTAGAATTCCATGGCAGCAGAGGAAAATCTAGGTAGCATCTACCTGCGAAAATGGTAGCGGGAAGTAGTTCTAGGGAGCCTGTGGTAATCCGCGGTAGCCAATGCGTTGCCACAGAAATTGCCACAGGCTCTGCCACAACGACCAAGGACTACGACCATGCACAACGAAACCAACTACCAAGCCAGCACACGCGGACGGGTGCTCAGGATTGACGTCCGCGTGACGCAACGCGAGTATCAGCGCATCAAATCCCGCGCCCGCAAGGCGGGCATCGGCATGTCCGCCTATATGCGCTCCCGCGCGCTAAGCGACCCGAAAGGCGCGTTGACGATCAACGTTGACGCCGATGAGCTAAAGAAGGCCTATGCGGATCTCAAGCGCGCGGGCTCGAACATCAATGGTGCCATCATCCTGAACGGCGCCGCCATCGGTGAGGGCTGCATCGTGGGTGCGGGTGCCCTCGTCACGCAGGGCAAGCACATCCCGGCGGGAACGCTCGTCGTCGGCAGCCCGGCACGCACTGCCCGCGCCGTCACCCCCGAGGAGCGCGAGCACAACCTGGCAAACGCCCAGCTCTACGTAGAAGAGGCCCGCGCCCAGCTGTAAGGTGCGATTCCGGGGACGGTGCAAATTCGGGGACAGGTCCAAAACTTTCATTGTTAGGCTCCCTTGCTCCAAGCTTGAACCTACCGGCAATGAAAGTTTGGGACCTGTCCCCGAATTTGCACGGGCCTCGCCCCGGAGGGCTGCACCGCCCCCGAATTTGCATCCCAGAATATGTACCGCCCGGTCTCGGCGGAGGGCCGAGACCGGGCGGTTCGCGCATCGAATGCAGCGGCGATCCCTATGCGTTCGTCTTCTTGTTCTGGGCGAACTCCTCGCGCACGGCGTCCATGAGCTCGGGCGTGGTCACGAGGTCATAGGCGGTACCGGCAATCGCCTTGGCGCCGTAGATCACGGCGTTGTGCGCATCCTCGGTCTTGCCCGCGTCGATGAACTCCTGCGAGTGCGACGAGGTGCCCACCGGCACGAACGCCACGCGGATGCACGAACCCGGAACCTCGTACATGACGTTGCCGAAGTCGGTCGAGCCGGTCTTCTCACGCGGGGCGGACAGGCGCGGCGCACCCGCGAGCTTGGCGTTCTCCATCAGCAGCTCGTTCAGCTTGAGCACGGGAATCTTGTTATAGAAGTCGTGCTTGAGCTCGACGTCGTAATCGACGCCCGCAATGAGCGCGGCGCCCTTCACGATGTCCTTGAAGCGCGCGACGACGCCCTCGAGGTTCTCCTTCGAGAACGAACGCAGCGAGAACACGCCCTCCGCCTCGGCGGGAACCACGTTGGACGGCCCGGGCAGCTTGCTCACCGTGTAGTGCATGCGCGTGTCGTCGCTCACGTGCTCGCGCAAGAACTCGATGCCGTTGAAGGCCACGAGCAGCGCGTCGAAGGCGCTGCGTCCCTGGTCGGGGGCCAGCGCGGCATGCGCACGGTGGCCATGGAAGCGCGCCACGAAGGTCTGGTCGGCCAGGCAGCGCACATCGGTGCAGGTCGTGGGCGAGCCGTGCATCATGAGTGCCACGTCGATGTCGTGGAAGCAGCCGTTCTTGATCATGGTCGCCTTGGCGCCCTGCGTCTCCTCGGCAGGCGTGCCGTACACCACGAGCCTATAGGGCTGCGCGGCATCGGTCAGCGCGCGCTGGACCGCAAACGCGGCGCCTAGGATTGCGGGGCCCTGCATGTGGTGGCCGCAGCCGTGCCCCAGGCCGATCAGCGCGTCGTACTCGCACAGAAGGCCGATCGAAGGCCCGCCCTCGCCCACGGTGTAAACCGCGCGGAAGGCCGTCTCGAACCCGCCGATCCCGCGCTCCACAGTAAAGCCGTGGCGCTCGAGCTCGCCGGAAATCAGCGCGGAAGCCTCGTACTCCTTACCGTCGCACTCGGGGTTGTCGAAGATATGATCGGCCATGGCAACAAGGCCATCGCGCTGGTCGTCCACATACGAGAACAGCTCGTCTTTGGTGATAGCCATGTGAAACTCCTTTCCGATGTCAACGGTGAAAGTTTGGGACCTGTCCCCAAACTTTCATTACACGTAGCCGATGGCCTGGGCGATCACCATCATCACGCAGCTGACCGCAAGGATGATGAGATACAGCTTCCACATGAAGGCCATCCAGCGGTCGTACGGAATGTTGACCGCGCCGAGCATGCCCATGAGGGCCGTGGAGTGCGGCTGCACGTAGTTCGAGAAGCCGTCGGAGAAGTTAAACGCGAGGACGGTGGACTGGCGCGTGAGACCGAGCAGGTCGCCGAGCGGAGCGGTAATCGGGATGACGGCCGAGGCCATGCCGGAACCGGACACGATGACGAAGCTGACGAGCACGTTTGCCATAAACATGACCGGACCGATGAGGAAGGAAGGCGTGCCCTCCATGACGCCGGCCATGAAATGGATGACCGTGTCGGTGATGTTGCCGGCAGTCATGATCGAGGAGATGGACGTCGCCAGACCGATGACCATGGCGGCGGAGAGCATGCCCTTGCAGCCGGTCAGGAACTCGGAGGACAGCGACGAGGGGGTCTCGCCCGCAAGGAAGCCCTCGACGACAGCGAGCGCGAGGAACACCGCGGCGAGCTCGGGGGTATCCCAACCGAAGCTCACGCTGCCGACGACCATGGCGGCGAGCGCAGCCACGAGCGCGAGGATGATGAGCGTCTTGCGGAGCGTCATCGAGCCAAACGACTCGATGTCGAGGTGCTTGAACTCGTTGTCCTTATCGAGCTCGTACATGGGGCTCTTCGTGGGGTCCTTGCGGATCTTGTTCGCATAGTGCACGAGGTAGACGTTGACGACGACCAGGAACACCACGAGGTTGATGGCGCGGTACCACAGGCCGGAGTACGGCGCGAGGCCCGCGATCTCCTGCGCGATGAGGGTCGTCGACGGGTTGAACGTACCGGTGGAGAAGCCCACAGAGCCTCCGAGCAGGATGATTGCCACGCCCGTGATGGAGTCCAGGCCCATCGCCATCGCGATCATGACGACGATCGGCGCGAACGCGATGAACTGGTTGACGCCCTGCGTTGTGCAGATAAGCGCGAACACGGTGGTCATGATGGGAATGAACAGGAACAGGCGGTTCTGGAACGCCTTCGCGACCTTTGCGACGAGCGACTGGAGCGCACCGGACTTCGTGATGAAGATGAACGCGCCGCCCGAGAACATGATGAGCAGCATCAGGTCGATGCGGCTGCACATGGCGTCGACGATGTAGAGCGGGATGAGCAGCGGGTTGACCGGCGTCTGCTCGATATACGAGAATTGCTCGGGGTCGACCAGCATCTGGCCGCTCACGGGGTCCTCGTAGCGCACGTACTGACCGGCCGGGACGATCCACGTCAGCGCCGTGACCGCCAGGATGATGACGGTGATGATCACGAAGGTGTGCGGAACCTTGAATTTGCGCTTCTTGGTTTTGGCGCCACCCGAAGGCGTTGCCGCTGCCGCAGCTTTCTCGGTTGCAGCCATAATCCCTCCAATTTGTATACCGATTTACCTGCAGTTTCACGCTGCAGGCCCTTTCCCTTTGCGCCGAGACCGACGCGTGCATAAAAGCGTACTGAAATTGTGTGACAGGTATGTTTCCGCAGGCATATTAGGACATCATTTTCTGGCAATCGGTGACATGTCATCGGTTAACGCATCAAGACGTCCTAGCCCCGAGATTGACACAGCCGACAGTAAAACCACCGTGCTGCCCCACACGCACCATGAGACCATGAAAGTTAGGGGACAGGTCCCAAACTTTCACTCGGAGGCGCCCGTGAACCGCTACCGCGCCGTCATCTACGATATCGACGGCACCGGGCTGAACACGCTGAACATGAATATGTATCCCCTGATGCGCATCATCAAGGAGGAGACCGGCGAGGACTGGGCCTTCGAGCAGGTGCTGCGATTTGCCGCCTATCCGGGCATGAAGGTCATGGAGGAGCTCGGCGTGGCCGACCCGCAGGGCACCTACGCACGCTGGGTGCACTACGTCAACGAATACGAAGAAGGCGCCACGCTCTACGAGGGCTTCGATCGCGTGTTCGCGGCGCTGCAGGAGCGCGGTGTGGTGCAAGCCGTCGTGTCGGCAAAGACGCGGCGCCAGTACGAGCTGGACATGGCGGCGAAAGGCCTCGACCGCTACATGGCCGCCGCCGTGCTCGCCGATGACACCGACCGCCACAAGCCCGATCCGGCTCCCCTGCTCATGTGCGCAGACCAGCTGGACATCGCGCCGGGCGACGCCCTGTACGTTGGCGATGCGCGCTCCGATTACGAAGCGGCGCGCAATGCGGGCATGGATTTTGCCTATGCGACCTGGGGCAGCGTGTCAGCGGAGGGCATCGACAGCCCCACGTGGACGCTCGATACGCCGCTCGATATCGTGGGCGCCGTGTGCCCGGATGTGAGCGCATAGGGGGTCGGCGGCTGGCGGCGTAAGTCCGTCCGGCTCGCCCCGGGGCGTCTTAGGCCGCCTCGTCCAGATAGGTATCGAGGCGCACCTGCACGTTCTCCTGCAGGTTGCGGTAGAAGAACTGGTAGTCGTACAGGTGGTAGACGCCGTCCTCGAAGATGGAGAGGCCGGCCGGGTAGTCATCGGGCGTGACATCGGGCGCCTTGAGCGTGCCGCGGGCGTCATCGATGTAGGCGCCGGTGAGCTCGGGGATTTCGCTCGTGATGCTACCGCTGTAATCCGTGAAGCACGCACCCTCGTTTTCGCTGCTGTCGGCCGGGGTATCGTCGGTCTTCCAATTGAGCGGGTTGATGGCGAGGGTCTTTTCGCCCTCGGGCACGACCAGGGAATCGTCCGTGTCGGGCGACTCGCTGTTAAAGGACACGATCACGCCGGCGTCACTCTCGCCCTGCGCCATCTTGAGCTGCGGACGCTGCTCGACCTCGTCGGCCGTGACGCGCCAGCCGATGGCGTAGCAGGCGACGAGCTGCTCCTGCAGCACCGGGTCGTCGAACAGGTCTTTCATGAGGCGGATGCACAGGTCGGCGCCCTGCGAGAAACCGGCCAGGATGATAGGCCGGCCGTCGTTGTAGTGCGCCAGGTAGTGCTCGAAGGCGGCTTTGACGTCGGCGTAAGCGATCTTGAGATACGGCTCGCGCTCGGCCTCGGGCAGCTCGTAGACATTCAGGCCAATCTGCTGGTAGTACGGCGCGAAGAACCGGTTGTCCTCGGGAGTGCCGTCCTGGTCGTAGATGCCTTTCTCCATGTTGATGGCCCCGACGAAGCTCTCCTTGGTTTCCTCGTCGGCAAGCGACATGTTGCAGGCGTCGTCTGTACCGCCGTAGACGGAGGGACAGATGAAGAAGACGTCGGCGTTAGTGTCGGTTGCCGGAGCGTCCGTTTCGAGGTACGCCCAGCTCGCGGTTTGCGCGTAGTCGGTAGCGGCGGGGGCTGCGGGCGTCTCTGGCGACGCGGGGCCCACGGCCGACGCGGTTGCCGAGCCGGAGGCCTGCGGGTCGCTTTGCTCCTGCGCGCATCCGCAAAGAGCAAGCCCCAGGCAGAGGACGATTAGGGTCGATGCCAGACGACGAACATTCATGCACATATCCGTTTGGGCGACCACGGACCCCGCGATAGCAGGCCTGCAGCTGCCCCGCTCCTTTCGCGCGACAACACAGCAACAGCTGAACCGCTTCACAGGGTAGCGGATATGCCGCCGCGCGCGAAAACGTCGGCACGAATCGCGAGATTGGAGCGCGGATGGCCGCACGCAGGATTTACGCCGCTTCGGCCAGAGTGGCTCGCTCCTCCATGTAGGCCTCGGTGCGCACTGCCACGTTCTCCTGCAGGTTGCGGTAGAAGAACTGGAAGTCGAAGCGGTGGAACACGCCGTCCTGGAAGATGGATAGGCCTGGCGTGTACTCGTCGGACGTGACGTCGGTCACCTTGAGCGTGCCGCGGACTTCGTCGATGAAGCCGCCGGTGAGCTCGGAAATCTCCTCGGTGATCGCCCCGGTGCGGTCGGTGAAGCACGCTCCCTTGTTCTCGCTCCTGTCGGCCGGGGTGCTGTCCGTTTTCCAGTTGAGCGGGTTGATGGCGAATGTCTTCACACCCTCGGGCACAAGCAGCGAGCCGGTTGTTTCGGGCGACTCGCTGTTGAACGAGATGATCGTGCCCGTGTCGCTCTCGCTCTGCGCCATCTTGAGCTGCGGATATGCGTCGATGTCGTCCTGCGTTATGCGCCAGCCGATGGCGTAGCAGGCGACGAGCTGCTCCTGGAGCGCCGGATCGTCGAAATGCTCCTTCATAAGGCGCAGGAGTATATCGGCACCCTGCGAGAAGCCTGCCAAGATGAAGGGACGGCCGTCGTTGTAGTGCGCCAGGTAGTACTCGAAGGCTGCCTCGACATCCGCGTAGGCGATCTGGAGATACGGCTCGCGCTCGGCCTCGGGCATCTCGTACACCTGGAAGCTGATCTGCTGGTAGTACGGCGCGAAGAAGCGATTGTCGCTCTCGGCGGCGTCCTGATCGTAGACGCCCTTCTCCATGTTGACCGCGCCGAGGAAGCGGTCCTTGGTTTCCTCCTTGTCGAGCGGCATGTTGAGGGCACCGTCCTGAGCATCGTATGCCGAAGGACAAACGAAAAAGATGTCGACGTTGGCGTCGGTCGCAGGCGCATCGGTCTCGAGATACGCCCAGTTGGCGGACTGCGCGTAGTCGGCGACAGCAGAGGCGGCCGCCGTCGGCGATGGCTGCGCGGAACCCGCGCCGGGAGCAGTTGAGCCATCCGCTTGCGGGGCGCTCTGGGCGCGGGCGGATAGGAGCGCACCCATCCACACCGTGATGAAAGCCATGGCGATTCGATATGCAGCGCTACGCATTTCCCTCAGACGGAACCGTCGCCCAGCCCTTTAGGGCCAAAAGTCCGCCTGCCTCCCCTCGTACGATAAAACATAAGGTCATCCCTCAGGGTATCATGCGCGTCGCGCCGGTTGAACACCCTGGAGGATGAACGGCCGGCAGAAGCGGGGCCCTTCATCCCTTGCCGGATATATTCTGGCCTCGAGCGATTGCAGAACCGGAGGCGCAATCTGACTTATCCAGAATTGACGCGCTCGTCGAGCAGATGCGCTAGAATGCGACCCTGCGCGGCAGCCGCCGCGCGCAAGATCGAGTCCCGAGGAGACCCGCTATGTACAAAGCGAAGCAGATGATCGTGATGCGCCGCGACCTCAAGATGCGCAAAGGCAAGATTGCTGCTCAGGCGGGTCATGCCTGCGTGGAGGCAGTGCTGCTGGCGCTCGTGCGCGATGGGCGGCTCGACGACATCCGCGTTGCGGGCGACGAATGGATCGAGCTCGCGCCGACGCCCATGGCTATGGAAGATGCCGTGTTCGACGCCACGACAGGCGAGATCGGTGCGCCGGCGGCCGCTATATCGCCGCTCGAGGCGTGGTTTTCTGCGGGCGTCGCGAAGGTGTGCGTGTACGTCGACTCCGAGGAGGAGCTGCTCGATCTCGACCGTCGCGCCCGCGAGGCCGGCTTCATCTCGGCGCTCGTGCGCGACGCCGGCTACACCGAGTTCCACGGCGAGCCCACCTACACCTGCCTGGCTCTGGAGCCGCTCTACCCCGAGCAGGTCGATCCGCTGACCGGCGAGTTGCCGCTGTTTTAGGTTGCCTCCGGCACAGCGCGCGAGAACCTTGGCCGGCAGCCGATCGACCGTTCGCGTTCCGAAAAGGACCCGCGCGCCACGATATACAACCTGGGGTGTAAGCTTTCGGTAAGACGTCACTCCTCAGGAGAGCCCCATGTTGCGCGCCCGACTCATAGCCATGCTTGCGCTTGCCCTGGCGCTTGCGCTTACCGGCTGTGGCGACTCGGACAAAGATGCCGCTCCTGAGATTACGTATGAAAGCGCGCAGGTAGCTGAGCCTGAGGAAACGCCTGTCGATGAGTCTGACGGCGCGGAGGTAGTCGAGGAGCCTGACGCTGTCGAGCAACCGCCCGAGGTCTCCGAATCGGGCCCTGAACCGCAAGAACCCTTGCCCGAACCTGCTTCCGAGCAGCCTCAAGAAGAGCAACCGCAGCCACAGGGCGTCGCATACCTTACGTGGAATGCAGCGCAGTACCCCGACTACTACACCGTCACCGGTGCGGCCGCCTATGATCCCGCAGTCGTACCTGGAACCGTGGCCTACCTGCCGCTCGATCGTTTGGGTCGCGCCACCGGCGTTGTCGCCTGCATCACGGGCGCCCAGCGCGCTGTCGCCCGTGACGACACTCGCGACGATGACGACGCCGTGGACGATGACCCCGTCGGCTGGCCACAGGACAATCAGATCGCCGTGGTTCCCGGCATCACCGAGCAAGATTACAAGGGATACCTGTGGAACCGCTCGCATCTGCTCGCCCACTCCCTCGGCGGAAACGCCGCCCGGGAGAACATCGTCGCCGGCACGCGATGCATGAACGTCGGCCAGTGCGATAATCGGGGCGGCATGGCGTACTGCGAGTCCCGGGCACGCGATTACCTCGACAGCCATCCGAACGGCTGGCTGTACTACGCGGTCACGCCCGCATACGAGGGGTCAGAACCCATCTGCCGCGGTCTTTGGATCGACATGCGCTCCGATGACGCGTCGATCGACCAGCGCGTTTTCGTGTTCAATGCGGCGAATGGGTACCAGATTGACTATACGGGCGCATCGGCCGTCGGCTACAGCTCGACGACCGTCAAGGCGGCGCCGGCAGAACCCGTGCAGGAGCAGACGCCGACACAGGACGCCGGCGCCGCAGGACCGGAAAGCCCGAGCGCCACGTACGTCCTCAACACCAATACCGGCAAGTTCCACCTGCCGTCATGCTCATCGGTGGACCAGATGGCCGACCACAACAAGCAGGAGTTCACCGGCACCCGAGACGAAGCCATCGCCCTTGGGTACGATCCCTGCGGGCGCTGCCACCCCTAATGAAAGTTTGGGGCCTGTCCCGGGCTTTCATGTATAGGGCTTTCGGCTTTCCCTCCCGTCGCAGATGCCTCGGGACCAAAAACGCGACTTTTGAGATATCTCACTATATTGATGGGTTTATCGGAAGCTGAGGCGAGCCGTTTTTATGCACTACGGGCCGCATCGCAGCAGGTAGAACCACTTGCTTATCCATTCGGATAAGCTACGCTTCGTTGCTTAGTTGATAACCCTCTCAAAAGTCGTGTTTTTGGTACTGACCCCTTCGCCACACATTCCCAGGCTTGCTATGAAAGTTTGGGGACAGGCCCCAAACTTTCAGGATTCCGGAACCCATGTCCCAATTCTGTCCCAACGGGCAAAACAGCTTGTCCCAACCACGAAAAAAGGTCACCGGATTGAACCGATGACCTTGAAGTTCTTGGTCGCGGGGGCAGGATTTGAACCTACGACCTCCGGGTTATGAGCCCGGCGAGCTACCAGACTGCTCCACCCCGCAATGTCTGGTTGCGCCTCAGCGCAAGAAAATATATTACGAATGCGCCTCCCGTTCGGCAAGTGGAATGTGGCAGTCCGCCCGTATCTCCACATGGCCTGCATATTTGATACCAGCACGCCCTATTCTCCCGCGTACAGACGCAGGCTCACGATCAGCTGCACAACGAGCGCGATCGCCGCGGCAATCCAAAGCAAGCCATAGCCCCCTGCTCCGAGCAGCATGCGGCCGAGCGTGCTGCCGATGCCGCCGCCCACGAACATGCCGAAGCCCGTAAAGCCGGTGCACAGGCCCGCATGCTGGGCATCCAGCCCGAGCGCGCGCGTGGCGAGCGTCGGCTGCACCATGATGTAGCCCGCGCCCAGCAGCACCGCGGCCACGAGCGCCGGCACCCACGACGCCGTCGCCTGCGCGGCAAGCAGCAGCGCGATCGAGCAGAGGCCCGCGATTTCGCCCAAGGCGAGCGTCCGGGCGACACCGATGCGCCCGGCCAGTCGTCCCGTCAGCGTGCTGCCCACCAGGCATGCGAAGCCATAGCCCATCATCAGAAGACCGGCCTGCATCGCATCGAGCCCGCAGCGCTCGGCAAGAAACGTTCCGAAGAACCCGTAGACGCCCAGGAAAACCACGCCGGTTGCCAGCGCGGTGCCGTACACCTTGCGACCGACACCGAGCACCAGATGCCCGCTAAGGCGAACCATGTCGACAAGACCGGCGCCCTGTGCGCCGGCGGCACGCGCCGCACGATCGTCGGCGGATTCATGCAGCCTGCTCAGTCCCAGCAGCGCGATCACTCCCAGCACCGCAAAGCTCATAAATGCCACACGCCACCCGACAAGCCCCGTGATGGCGCCGCCCAGTCCCGCGGACAGACCCTGCCCCGCGTACGTGATCCCCATGAGCAGCGCAATCGCACGCGGGCGGTCCTCAGCGGAAACCGCATCTCCCGCCAGCACCTGCGACACGGCGATGATCCCCGCGGCAAAACAGCCGGTTATGACGCGCGCCACGATCAGCATCTCCAGCGACGACGCCATCGAGCACAGCACGGTCGAGAACGTCAGGCCGCACACGATGATGCGCAGCATGCGCAGACGTCCGACCTTGTCGCCCAGCGCGCCGCACACAGGCTGCAGGCAGCCATACGGGATGAGATACGCCGTCAAGATGATCGTCGCCACCGACGGGAGCACGCCGAGCGTGTTGGCGATAGACGGGAGAGCCGGGGATACGAACCAGTTGTCCGCCGCCGACACCAGGCCGCAAAAGCCCAGTGCCATGACCGTCCCCCGTTGGCGAGCATCCATGCAAACACCTTCCGACTTCAAGCAGCTGTCAGGCGCACCAGCGTCCGGCATGCACAGTATTCAGACTATTCTGCATGGTAGCAGACTAATTGTTAGGTATGAGCATGACCTGCAAAGAGTCGGGCAACTTTAGCCAGAATCACACCTCGTAGCGGCAGGCGGTTATCCAGTCGGCGCTCTTCGGGACCCGTCTCCAACGGACCCATAGGTTGGAACGAACCCGTCCCCGACGAACCCATCAGTTCTTGCGCGCGTCGAGCGCCTCCTTGAGCGCCTCGACATCTTGGCTCGTGTGCTTGGCGCGACGGAACAGCACGAACACGAACACGGCGAGCACCAGCCAGATACCCACGTACGCGCCGATGACATATGGCGCCGCGGGCAGCACCGTCGAATAGACTTCAGACAAAATCGGATCCATCGTTAGCCCTCCTCAGGTCCATCGGTTCGAACCGCCGCCTCGGCATGCGCGCGCAGGCGCTCGAGCGCCTCATCGGCCCGGGCGCGCTGCGCCCAGGCGTCCTGCTCCTCAAGCTGCTGCTTGAGCTCCTCGACTTCCAAAGCGTCCATGTTGATGCGCACCGCGATGCGGTAGAGCGCGAACGCGACCATCAGCATCCCGAACAGCCCGAGAAGAAACGGGATGAGCATCATGGGCGGCAACCCGCTATCGGTGCGAAACACCACCGGGTGGATCGAGGTGGGGACCAGACGCGTAATCAAAAACGAGATCGGCGCATCGATAAATGCCACCACGCCGAACACCGCGCTGAACCGCGCACGACGCTCTGGATCATCAAAGGCGTTGCGCAGGATAAAGTAGCCGATGACCAGCAGCATCAGGATGAAATACGTCGTCAGGCGCGGCTCCCAGGTCCACCAGACGCCCCATTCGAAATAGGTCCACAGATCGCCCGAGATCATCGTGGCGACGATGAACACGAGGGTGATCTCCATGGCCGTCTTGGAGCGCACGTCGAAGGCGCGGTCCCTGGTCATCAAAAAGCGGATAGCGAAAAACGCCGCGAACGCCATGGCGGCAAACGACGCGACGGCCACCGGCACGTGCAGATAGAAGATCTTCTGCGACAGCAGCAGCTTGGTGGTGACCTGCGTCCCCGCAATGATGACCGGTTCGGACAGTTGCGCACCCTGCACCAGCGGCGCCAAGGTGAACGTCCACACGACGTCGACGACGGTCAGAAGCACGCCCGCCGCAAGCAGCACGGGCGTCCAACGTTCGAGCGCACGCCCGAACGCCCCGGTCGTCCCCTTTCCTGTATTCAACGGCCCCTCCCCCTACCTGGAGTTATCCGCCATGAACATGCACGCCCTATAGTAGCCCATTTGCCCGCGCGCCCGCCCGTGACGGCGGCGAATCGCACGCTTTTGCAGAAGGCCCCTGCGGCAACCCCTAGAAAATGCAAATTGGGGACGTACCTTCCGCATGCACGCTTGCACACCGAATAAGTGTCATTCGCATGCAAGAAATATATGCAAAAGATATATCCTGACGCTCCCAACCTCTGGAACATGCCCAAGGGGTGTCCTCGATATGCAAATAACAGGTACGTCCCCCATATGCAAAAGTGCATAGGGGGGACGCATCTTTGGTGCGTTGTTAGGCGTCTAGGACGAATTCGTAGAGGCCCCAGGCGGCTGCGATCATGATCACGTCGTAGGCCGCAGCCAGCGCACAAGAGGTCCAATAGGCGCCGAACGTGCCCTCGACGCCCAAAAACGCGGTCGTGGTCGCCGAGACGCACGCGTAGAGCAGCGGAAAGATCACGGGAATGAACAGGATCGCCAGCAGCACGTCGCGCCCGCGCGTATCGATGGCAATGGTGGACAGAAGCGTGCCCACGCCCGCCACGCCGACGGTGCCCACGGCGAGCGGCAGCGCGATCATGGGTGTCGTCGCCGCCACATCCGCGCCGGACAGGAAGAACAGGAAGAACAGCGGGATCACGATGATCTCGACCACAGCCAGAAACAGAAGGTTCGACATCGCCTTGGCCAAAAAGATCACGGAGCGGTCGACAGGCGCCAGCAGGATGCCCTCGAGGCACCCCGACTCGGTCTCATGCGAAAAACTCCGGTTGAGGCCCAGAAGGCTCGTGAACACGATGAGGGCCCACAGCAGCCCGCCGGCAAACGACACCACCTGCAGGCCGTCCGCCACCTGCGAAAGCGCCGCACCGTAAATCGTCAGCACGAGCAGCGCGTAGACGACCATGGACGTCAGCATCTCGCGGGTGCGCAGCTCCTGCCGGATGTCCTTCATGAGCAGCGCGCGAAACTGCGAGAACCCCGAAGGCGGCCGCGATACATGGGAACGCTTCATCTAGGCCACCCCCATCCCGACGGTCGCCCGGTACAGATCCTTGAACGCAGAGGCGTCGACCTGCTCTTTCTCGGCGAACACGACGACCTGGCCGCGCGCCAGGATCAGCGCGTGGGTGCACAGCTCGAACCCCCGGTCCAAATCATGGCTCACCATGATGAACGTGCGCCCCACGCGAACGCGGGCGATGAGCCCGTCGAAGAGCTCGGCGGCGTGGGGGTCCAGGCCGGAATAGGGCTCATCGAGCAGCACCAGCTCGGGATCGTTGATGAGTGCGCGGGCGATCGACAGGCGCTGCTGCATGCCGCGGGAAAACGTGCGCACGCAGTCGTTGCGGCGGTGATCGAGCTCCACCAGGCGCAGCAGCTCGTCGATACGCGCGCGGTCGGGCGCCCCGTACAGGGAACTGAAGAACTCGAGGTTCTCGCGCGCCGTCAGGTCGCCATAAAGCATCGAGGTGTGCGAGATGAGCCCCACACGCGATCGGAGCGCGTCGGCGTCCTCCAGGGCGTCGACGCCCAGCAGGCGCAGCGAGCCGCGCGTCGGGCGCGAAAGCAGGGCGAGCATACGCAGCAGCGTGGTCTTGCCCGCGCCGTTGGGGCCGAACACCGACAGGAACGCGCCGGCGGGCACCTCGAGATCGACCCCGTCCAGGCCGCGGCGGTTGCCGAACTGCTTGACCAGGCCATGCGCCTCGACGGCCAAACCGGCACCCGGCAGGGGCGCCTCCCCCCTACCCACGACGAGCCTCCTCGCGTGCGCGTTCATCGGCGGCAAGCAGCGGCGTTGCGCGACGCGGCAGACATGCGAGTGCGATGCCCGCAACCGCCACGCCGGCGCCGATCCAGTTGAGAAGGATGAGCGGATTGATCTTCACGTGGATGGAAAGCGACCCGTCGGCATTCACGCCCTGGAACGCGACGAACAGGTCCTCGAGCGGCGTCGTGATCACCGCCGCGTTGAGCGTCTGCTGGCTGGTGGCCGCGGAGACCTCCATGGACGGGGCGATATGCCCCAGCTCGCGACCCGACCGGTCGTACACGGTCATCCCGACCGCGCGGATCATGTTGTCGGTCGCGTCGAACGAATCCTCGGTGCCGCCGTCGAACGTCAGAACGTAGTCGCCCACCTCGACGGTCTCGTTCGGCGTCGCGGACACATCGAAGGTCCGCTCGGTCACGTACATGGTCGAACCCACAAGGCCCGCCAGGGCGATGGCCACGCCCAGATGCGCCAGATAGCCGCCCGCCTGCGCCGGCGAATGACGGAACAGGTTCACGAGCGCCAGGGGCGCCGCCTCGCCCTTGTTGCGAACGCGGGCCGACATGCCCCGACCAAGCAGGTACAGCGAGCTCGTGAACAGCAGCGATGCCGTGAAGAAGCCCAGAATCGTCCACGCGAAGTAATACAGGGCGGGACCCTGCTCGGTGTATGCGGCCGCCTGGTCGCCGCCCGCGGCGACGACCTCGTTGTAGACGGGCACGAACTTCGTTACGAACAGGACCATGAAGCCGCAGAAGATCACCGCGCCGGCAATCGCGGGCACCCGCATGTTCCTCGCGAACGACGCGCCGTCGGTCTTGCGCCACCCGAGCATGGGACACACCGCCATGAGCAGGCAGAACAGCGTTCCCACCGGACGGGCGACCGCGTTGTACACGCCCGCGGGGATCACCTGCCCGCCGAGCGGCAGAAAGCTCGGCAGCGAGCTCGAGATCGTAAGGTAGGCGCACAGCACCGCGCCCACGATCATCACGATGTTCGTCAGGTAGTACGACCCGTTCTTGGACACCATGGACTCGATCTGGTCGTCATCCTCATACGTGCCATGGCGATACACCAGGCCGATCAGAAACGCGAGACCCGCGAGCACCATGATGCCGAGGAAGAAATACGTGGACACGGGGTCCTCGGCAAAGGCGTGCACCGACTGAACCAGGCCCGAGCGGGTGATGAACGTGCCGAGCACCACGAAGATGAACGTGATGGTCGCCGCGAACATGCTCCATTTCTTGAAGCAGCCATGCTTGCGATACATCGTGAAGCTGTGGATCATCGCCACCGACGTCAGCCACGAGAACAGGCTCGCGTTCTCCACGGCGTCCCACGCCCAAAAGCCTCCCCAACCGAGGACCACGTAGGCCCACACCGCGCCGAGCGCCATGCCGATGGTGAGGAAGATGAACGCGAACACGGCGAGCCTGTCGCACAGCTCGACCCAGCGCGCGGACAGGTCGCCGCAGATGAGGGCCGCCATCGCGTAGGCGAACGGCAGCGTGACGCCCGCGTACCCGATAAAGGTCGCCGGCGGGTGCAAGATCATGGCCCAGTGCATGAGCAGCGGATTCATGCCACTCGCCGGGCTCACCAGCGTGCCGTCGGCATTCAGGTACTCGGCGGCCGTCGGCATGAAGGGGTTGTTGGATTCGGACAGCACGAGCGTCGCCGTGAACAGCGCGACGATGACCTCGGTCACGCCGAGCGCCACCGAGGAGAGGTCGTCGGTCGCATGCATGCGCTTCCAGGCGACTACCGCAGCGTAGACCGAGATGAGCCAGGTCCACAGAAGCAGCGAGCCTTGGCGGCCGGCCCAGACCGCCGACACCTCGTACAGCGGCTTCAAGGGGCTGTCGGTCACCGGATAGTTGGACACCACGTATGCCAGGCTGTAGTTTTCGGACAGCATGCACGCGAGGATGATGGCGATGCAGCCGGTCAGCATGAGCGCGTTGGCGAACACCAACAGATAGCCCGTGTTCACGAGGCCCTCGCGCCGCAGCTTCACGCCTCCGATAAGGCAGACGGCCGCCGCAAGCGCCACCGCGAGCGCCAGGACCTGCAGCGCATTGCCAGCCATTGCAATCATATGGGATGCCCCCTGTTCCCCTTGCCCGTCATGGCACGCACCGATGCCGCGGCGTCACGCCCCTGCCACGTGGCACAAGACCCGCAGCGCTGCGCGCCAAAAAGCGTTATTCGGATACCGCCTCGTCGATGGCCGGTTGCTCGCTTGCCGTGAACGTGCCGTCCTCACCGAGCGCGCCGGATACGACCACGGCCGTGCCGTCGACGATGGCGTCGTCCAGACCGCCGTCGTAGCGCACGTTGAGCGTGGCGCCCTGGGACTCGATCGTGAAGCGATAGTCGGCATCGACCGCTTGGATGTCTCCGCGCACGTAGCCGCAGATCTTGGTGTCCTTGCCCACCATGGCATCGCCCTGGTCGAGCAGGCCCTTCACGGTCAGCGAGCCCTCCGCGCTCTCGTACTTGGAGGGGCACTTGGTCACCATCTCGGTCGCGTTGAGCACGCCGTCTTGCACCGTGCCCGTGCAGATGGCCACCACGCCGGCGCCGAACGTCGCGGGAAGGGCGCCGTCATAGCTCACCTGCAGCTCCTCGGACGCGTCGCCCTCCTCGGGCGCGATCTCGAACACCGCCGTCGAGCCCTCGTTTGAGATGGAGTCGGCCACCACCGAACCGGATACCTGGACTTTCTTGCCCTCGTACCCGCCGCCGAGCACGTCGCCGATGGACAGCGACGAGGCCGCCCCGCCGCTGCCTGCGATAGCGACGATCA
The DNA here is from genome assembly GCF_030385545.1 of Collinsella ihumii. Classification (NCBI taxonomy): domain Bacteria; kingdom Bacillati; phylum Actinomycetota; class Coriobacteriia; order Coriobacteriales; family Coriobacteriaceae; genus Collinsella; species Collinsella ihumii. Next base: position 226,091 of record NZ_JAUEIQ010000003.1, read on the forward strand.
CGAGCATGGCGATGATCACGATGCCGCCCACGACCACCAGGCGGCGCTTTGCTTTCTTGTTCATGTGCACTCCAAGCACAGCATTCCTCCGGGGAATCTGTGCGCAACGATATCGTGTTTTGCCATCGGTCAAGTATACAATGGGCGCATGGCGCGATCGGGCGCGTTCGGCATGCAACGGGCGATTGAAAGAGCAAAATCATGGTTCTGGCAGTTGATATGGGCAATACGCAGACCGCACTCGGGCTGTTCGACGGCGAGGAGCTCATCTACTCCTGGCGCATGCCCACCGACCGCACCTTCACCAAAGACGAGATCAACGTGCGCCTGCAGGGGTATTTCCGCATGTACGGGCTCGATCTGTCCTGCGTGGGCACCATCGCGTTCGCCGGCGTGGTGCCTCAGCTCACGCGCGAATGGGAGGGCGTGGCCCGTCAGCTCGGCGCGGCGTTTTTGGCCGTCGGGCGCGACACGGCGCGCGTCACCGCCATCAAGGCGGACAACCCCGCCGAGGTCGGCGCCGACCGCGTCGCCAACGCCGTGGCCGCCGCCGCGTTCTACGGCTCGCCCGCCATCGTGGTCGATTTCGGCACCGCTACTAATATAGATGTGGTCGACGCCTCGGGCAGCTACATCGGAGGCGCCATCGCGCCGGGCATCCGCATCTCCATGGACGCACTCGTGGCCCGCGCGGCGCAGCTTGCCAGCGTGCCGCTCGAAGCGCCCGCGCACGCCATCGGCAGCAACACCATCGAGGCCGTGCAGAACGGCATCGTGGTGGGAGCGGCCGCCATGGCCGAAGGGCTCGTCGCCCGCATCAAAGCCGAACTCGAGGCGCCCGACGCCTATGTCATCGCAACCGGCGGCCTCGCGAGCGTCGTCGCCCGGTCGACCGACGCGTTCGATGCGGTGGATCCGACCCTGACGCTTCGCGGCATCCAGGAGATCTACCGGCGGATGACGGAGTAGCTACTGGGCCGCCGCTGCGTCTTCCCGCAGAAAACGTCGCGACGGATTCTGCGGGAACAGCCCTATCGTCTTGCATAACGACCAAAACGATATGGCTGTTTACCTCGCGTTTCTATATTGAGCGAGAATTGATATGCATATTTCGTCCGAGCTTCCCGCAGAAACCGCCACGACATCAGGCATGGGTTGAAACGAACCCGTCCCCAATCAACCCATCAGCACGCTACAGCGCGCGCAGGCTGACCGCCTCGGCAGGATAGGTCTGCTCGCCGCCCGGCGTCATCACGCAGGCGCGGCCCCATACGTCGAGCCCCGCGAACACGCCGGTGTTCATGAGGCGCCCGTTGGGAGACAGCACGGCGACCTGATGGCCGAGCATTGGCACCAGGTCGAAATACTCGGAAAGAATCGGGGCCAGCGGGCCGACCGACGCCCGGCCCTCATACACGAGGGCCGCCCACGTGTCGACGCGCGCGATCACGGCGTCGCGCAGGCGCCGGGCCACATCGGGCACCTCAACCGTGCCGGCCGCTTCCCCCAGAAGCTCGTCCAGCGACACCGGCATCAGGGCGCGCGGCGCCTTCGGCACGTTGCCTTCTGCCGGGACCTCGATCTCGACGGGATGCATGTTGACCCCCATGCCCACCACGGCAAAGGGACCGGCCTCGCTGGCGCGGGCCTCGACAAGGATGCCCGCGAGCTTGTTGTCGAACGCGGTCGGCGTGCGGTCGTCGGCATCCACGCGGGCCACGATGTCGTTCGGCCATTTGATGCCGACGTTACCCGCAAGACCCAAGCCGTGCAGCGCGTCGATGACGCCCATGGCGCATACCGCCGGCAGCGCGATGAAATGCTGCATGGGGACCTGGGGCCTCAGCACCACGGACATATAGAGGCTGCCCGCAGGCGACGCCCACGCGTGCCCGCGCCTGCCGCGACCGGCAGTCTGCTCGTCGGCGCACACGGCCCAGCCGTGCGGGGCGCCGCCGAGCGCAGCGTCGATGGCGACATCGTTTGTGGAGGGCACGGACGCCTCGAACACCAGCGGCGCCTCGTTGCCGGAAAGCATCTCATCTGCCATTACAGCGTCCCCAGCTCCTGCGTCACGTGACCGACGCGCTCCTCGGGCTCCTTGACGTCGACGCCCTCGTAGCGGAAGAAGCGCGCCGGGTCGTGGACCAGGTCCTCGAGCGGCACGAGCACGAAGTCGCGCTCGCCCAGCTTGGGATGCGGCAAGCGCAGCTTGTCGCCGCCGTGGATCTCGCCCTCCATCCACAGCAGGTCGCAATCGAGCGTGCGCGGCCCGTTGGGTTTGGCGCTCGCGGTGCGGTTGCGGCCGAGCTTGCCCTCGACCTTCATGAGCTCGTCGAGCAGGATGAGCGGCGCGAGCTCGGTGCGGATCTCGATCACGGCGTTCGCGAAGGGCTCCTGGCGCTCCTCGTAGGCGGGCTCGCTCTCATAGATGCGCGAGCAGTTGGACACGCAGGTGAGCGGGATCTCGGCGATAAGGTCCTTGGCGGCGCGGATGTTGTCCATGCGCCGGCCCAGGTTGGAGCCGAGGGCCACGAAGGCGCGCCGCGGCTGAGGGCGGGCGACCGCCCAGTAACCGTTCAGGAACTGCGCGAAGCCGGCGACATCGTGCACGCGCACCACGTTGGCGCCGGCCTGGATGGCTCCCAGGCACACGCCGAACGTCGCGGCGTCGCGGTCGGCGGCCTCGACCACGCCGGAAACGGCGCCCACGAAGCGTTTGCGCGACACGGCGCACATCAGCGGATAGCCCAAGGAGGCCATCTTGGCGGTCTCGCGCTGGATGATGATGTCCTCGTTCGTGTTCTTGCCGAAGCCCGCACCCGGGTCGATGCAGATGCGCTCGCGCGCCACGCCGGCGTGAATGAGCGCACGGGCCTGGTCGGACAGGAAGCCCATGACACGGCGCATGATGGGAGCGGAGTCGGGCAGCGTGAAGCGGCGCAGCTGCGAGGTGCTCACGTACGCCTCCTCGCGGCGGCTCGCGCGCGCCATGACGGCGGCAAGCTTGTCCTCGGGCTCCGTGGTCTCGGAGGCAGCGCCGTCGGGAGCGGTCTTGACGGCATCGGCCTCGATGGAGGCGCCGGTGAGCTGGGCGGCGACGGCCTCGGCGGGCGCCGTCTCCTCGGCCGCAGATGCAGCCGGCTCGGCAGCCGGGGTATCGCCGGCAACCGCAGCCGAGCCGTTCGGGATGTCGGCAAACGGAAGCTGGGGCTGCACCAGGCCGCCGATCAGGCGCGAGCCGCCCATGCCGCGGCCGCGCTTCTTGTTCGCGGTGGCGCCCGCAGCAGCTGCGGCCGCGGCGGCGCGGGCCTTCTCGGCCACAAACGCCGCGGCGGAGGTGTCCAGCTGCACCGCCTTGTGGGCGCGCGCCGGTTCGGTGACCTCACCCGCATGCGCGATGACCACGCCGCACTTGGTGCTCTTCACGAACTCGATCATCTTGGGATCGGTGAAGCCCGTCACGTCGTTCACGATGGAGGCGCCCACGCGCACGGCGGCCTTGGCGACCTCCACATGGCGGGTGTCGATGGACACGATGGCCCCGCGCTGGGCCAGCGCACGGATGACGGGCAGCACGCGCTTGGCCTCCTCGTCGGCCGACACCGGCGTGAAGCCGGGCCGCGTGGACTCGCCGCCTACGTCGATGATGTCGGCTCCGGCGTCGAGCATGGCCACACCGCGTGCCACGGCGGAATCCACATCGAGGTTGCTCTCGTCGCCGTCGCTAAATGAATCCGGCGTGACGTTCAGCACCCCCATGATGCGGGGACGGTCGAACTTGATCTCGTACTTTCCGCAGCGCCAAGTCTTGGTATCGTGAGCCATGAATATCCTTTCGCCGCACCGCCGCGCGATGCCCATGCGATCGATGTACACGTGCCTCTATTGTATCCAGACGCAGGAGCTCTTGTACGCGGCTCCCGCGCACCGCACGAAAAAGCAAATTGATATTGGGAGCGTTCTTGTCGTCCGAACGGGCGCGGTACAATAAACCAACCCTTGCAGAAAGGACGGTCTATGAAGCGTTTCCATAGCGCATGGCGCGCGTGCGCCCTCTCGTGCGCCCTGGTGGCCGGGCTGAGCCTCGCCCCCATCATCGCCGGGGCGACGGCAGCGGACGCGGCAGCTGCAACCGACGGCATCCTCATCACGCTCGACAGCGCGGCCTCCGCGCAGGCCCGCTCGCTGGGCGGTGACGACGTGAACCTGCTTGCCGAATCCGAGGTCGTCGCCCAGCTGGGTCAAGCAGGATTTGAGGTCAGCGACTCGTTTGAGAGCCAGGGCGGCCAGGTGGTGCTCACCGCGGATACCACAGGCGACCTGAGCGACGAGGAGGCCCTCGCCCAAGCGCGCGACATCGAGGGCGTGGCGGATGTCCAATATAACTACGTGTACCACCTTGTCGACATCATCGAGGAGGATGCTGCGAACAGCGCGGGCACGTCCCGATCCGGCGTGAGCACGCTGGCGGCCTCTTCGGTCAACGACCCCTTCGCCCAGATCTCCGATCCCGCAGAGAACAACAACCAGTACTGGCTCTACAACGCCAACCTGGACGACGCATGGGAGCAGGCGCAAAGCGACCACGACATCACCATCGCCGTGCTAGACTCCGGTGTGGATCTCGACCATGAAGACCTTGCCGACAACATCCTGACCGACCTCGCCTGGGACGCGACGCTCGAGCAGCCGCTCGCCGCGTGCGAGATCACGGACTGCGCGGGCCACGGCACCATGGTCGCCGGCGTCGCGTCGGCTGTCGCCAACAACGCGCTGGGTATCGCCGGCGCCTCGTACAACGCCGATTTGCTGCCCATCAAAGTGGTGGACAACGAGGAGCGGCAGATCACGAGCGCCGATTTGGTCAAGAGCTACGAGTACCTGTTCGACCTGGTCGACAGCGGCAAGCTCGACAACCTGCGCGTCATCAACATGAGCCTCGGCGGCTATGAGGACAGCCAGGCCAACGACGAGGCGTTCCACGATGTGATCAAGACGGCGCTCAACACGTACGACATCCTCACCGTATGCGCCGGAGGCAACGGAAACCAGACCACCACGCCCAACACGGGCAAGATGTATCCCGCGGATTTTGACGAGTGCATCTCGGTGACCGCGCTCGAATCCGACGGCACCAACCTCGTGTGGTCGGACTACAACGAGTTCAAAGACATCAGCGCACCGGGCCAGAACATCCGCACCACGAACATGAGCGGCGGCTTCTCCACGGCAAGCGGCACGTCGGTGGCCTCCCCCATCGTGAGCGGAACCGTGGCGCTGCTGTACGCCGCGGACCCCGACGCCACGCCCGAACAGGTTCGTGCCGCCCTGGAAGAGACCGCCGTGCCCGTGGTCGACGAGGAGCACGACCGGACCGAGGTGAGCGGCAGCGCCGGAGCACTGGATGCCGGGGCGGCCGTGGAGCAGCTGGTGGACGCCGTCGAGCCGGAGCCCGAACCTGATCCGGATCCCGAACCCGAGCCCGAACCCGAGCCTGAACTGCCGTTTGTCGACGTCGACCACGAGTGGTACTACCCCGCCATCGTGTACGTGTACGAAAACGACATCATGCACGGCCTGTCCGACTCGCCCCGCTTTGCCCCCAACGAGCCCATCGTGCGCCAAGACGCCGCCGTGGTCCTGTACAACATCCTGGGCAACGGTGAGAAGGCCCCCGACTGCGGGCTTGTCGATGTTGGGCAGGATTACTACACCGACGCAGTGAACTGGGCCGTCGCACACGGCTACATCAACGGATACGAAAACGTGGCGACCGGCGAGGTCACGCACTTCGGCGTGGGCGACCCCCTCACCCGCGAGCAGCTGGCGTGCATCGTGGCCAATATCGCGCGCAACGGCGATCCGTTCGGCAGCATGGCAAAGTACGAGAGCATGCCGGATCACGATAAGACCAGCTCGTGGGCCGTGACCAACGTGGTCTGGGCCATCAACAACCAGATCATCAACGGCGTGGAGCTGGGCGACGTGCGCTACGTGGCGCCGCAGAACAAGACGACACGCGCCGAGATGGCCGCGATCATGATGAACTGCCTGGAACAGGACGTGTTCTAGAGCGGGCTGATTGGTTTTGTCCGCGCTCTGGTTGGGACACGGGCGGATTTTGCGCTCCCCGGGATTTCGAACGGCCTTGTCGGGGCCGGCGAGGTTCCGGGGTTTTCTTTTGCTGAAACGTCGGCGGTTCCCGGTTGCTCGTGCGCGTTTTTCGGTATGAATTCACGATCGTGGTCAATTTGCCCATCGAACCGGGGAATGTGTGCTGGATTGTGGAAAGCGGGGCGGCGAAGGCGACTAGCGGTGCGGTAGGGACAATATAATATGTATTGTATCGGCGCGTCCGGGAGCTGCTTTTCCGCCGGGTGGGCAGGAAGGTGCGGCGGTCCTTCAATAGGCTTGCTTGAATTAATGCAAAACAATAATCAGCCGGGCGGCGCAATCCCGGTCCGATGGGTAAATTGACCACGAACTCAAAAAGATAGCGTGGGAGCGCTCGCTCGGGGCTTCCGTCTTCGCTAGCCGAGTGCGTAAAGGCGTTCCGCAGAAACGGTACTTCGGCTGGTGCAGTACCTTTAATCGGGCGCCTTCGCGCAATCCTCCTCGTGGCTTTCAGTTTTTAGCCGCAGACAACATGGATCTGTAGATGTTTGCCTTTTGCCTCTGGAACGCACGGACGCCTGAATGGCTCTATTTGGTGGCTTGCTGGCAAATGAGTGTGTGCTCGTCAGAAAAGCGGGGCCGTAAATCGGCTCTCATTGGCTCGCTTGGGTGCCGAGGTCCATTGACGGGCGGCGAATCAGATTTCCATCACCCCATAACGGACAAAACGGCTGCTATTACAAGATGAAAACTGTCCCATTTCGCGTCTGAATCGCCCTAAAAAATATGCCATCTACCTGCGGTTTTAATGATGGTGTCGATAACTGGCGATTATCTGTTCCTTACGGAAGGAGAAAGACGTATGACAGCTTGCGTCAACAGG